>NZ_JAEMGT010000001.1:0-230671 GCF_017655185.1 Rahnella sp. ChDrAdgB13
AGAAAACGACTGGCTCAGGTTGACTGAAAGTGAACGCTCGGTGTAATAAAAAGAAGTTAGGGCGCGTTAGGAGATAACGCGTTCACGTTCCTCCGGAACGACCGTTCACCTTCGCCAGAATACGCATCAATAACGTCTGCATTGAAATTAGCCTCATTCATAGCAGTGCTTGCTATGGAACGCAAGCCATGTGCTACCAGTTTTCCAGCGTAACCAATCCGCTTTAAAGCCGCATTGGCAGTTTGGCTGTTCATTGGCCTACGTGGGTCATTTCTGCTAGGGAAAACGTACTGACGATTCCCGCTAATTGGACGCATTATGTCCAAAAGCTCTAAAGCTTGTTCTGAGAGAGGTACTATGTGGTCACGCTTCGCCTTCATTCGTTCTGCCGGAATACACCATTGTTTATTCTCTATATCGATCTCTGACCAGGCTGTTGCCGATGCTTCAGCAGGGCGTATGAGCGTCAGTAGCTGCCATTCAAGCAGGCAGCGGGTTGGTATCGATAAGTTACTCATCGAAATAGTGCGCATTAGCTTGGGCAGTTCTTCGGGGCGAATTGTAGGCATGTGCTGCTTCTTCGGGCGCTCGAAAGCATTGCCTATGCCTGAAGCTGGATTTGCCTCAATCAGTCCAACGTTCACTGCATAAATCATAATTTCATTGATGCGCTGTACTAACCTTCTCACAGTCTCTAATGCTCCACGTGCTCTGATAGGCTCTAACACCTGGATCAAAGTGCGTGCTTTCAGCTCCTGAACAGGAACATTTTCAATACTGGGCAGGATGTCTTTCTCAATAGAACGCCAGATATCTTTAGCATGGTCAGCGCTGACGTGACTTTGTTTCAGCTCGAACCATTTACGTGCAACATTAACGAAAATACTTTCCTGAGCGATTTGGAGCTTCTCAGCTTCTTCGCCAGCTCTTGCTTGTGGATCAATCCCTCGGACTAACATCGCAAGCTTCTCTGCACGCACTTCTCTGGCATCTGCCAGTGAAAGTGCAGGGTAAGCGCCAAGGCTGATCATGGTGCGTTTTGATGTGTTAGGAACCTGATAGCGGAAACGCCAAATTTTCTTGCCGGTGGTTTTGACCAGGAGAAAGAGCCCGTCGCCGTCATGCAAGGTGAGATCTTTATCGGTGGCTTTGGCTTTTTGTACTTCGGTGTGGGTGAGGGGGCGTGTAGTCCGCGCCATGCAAGGATCTTCCCTAATTGGTATACGTTTATTGGTATATATCTTAGCGTATACCAATTCGTATACCAATAGACGCCGGTTTCAGGCGGATCTTCTCGGACTTCTACAGACACAAAAAAGCCCGCAAACCTAGAAGGGATGCGGGCTTTCAGGACTTCTCCGGACTTATCTGGTAATAACCGGATCATTATTTGGTGGAGCTGGGGGGATTTGAACCCCCGTCCGAAATTACTATACCGTCGGCACTACATGCTTAGTCCAATCTTTACATTCGCCGGTTAGCTGCGGATGGACACGCCACTAACAAACTATCCTGATTGGGTTTAACGCTTTCACCCCAGGCAAGGTGTCCACGCGATCTCTTTTGGGTTTGACCTCTCTTGATCCCCGTCCTAAGAGCGGAGGCTAGGGAGAGAGGGCTCTAAGCAGGGTATTAAGCTGCTAGGGCGTAGTTTTCGTCGTTTGCGACTATTTTTTTGCGGCTTTTTACGAGGCCAACCGCCCCTCGGCATGCTCCTTGGGCTTCGCAAATCCCGTCGAATCCAGAATCAGCCCCAAGTACTATTTAGCAGTATATCAGAAAAACTGTATGTTAAGCCAGAGACTTAGCGGTTTGAGTTCTTCATGATACGTGCTTTGTCTACTTTCCATTCACGATCTTTAATGTCATCGCGCTTGTCGTGCTCTTTCTTACCTTTTGCCAGGCCGATTTTCACTTTCGACCAGGCATTTTTCCAGTACATAGAAAGCGCGACGACGGTGTAACCATCGCGTGTCACTTTACCGAACAGCGTTTCTAACTCACGTTTGTTCAGCAGTAATTTTCTTGTGCGGGTCGGATCACAAACCACATGACTTGACGCCACGTTGAGAGGTTGAATGGTTGCGCCGAATAAAAAGGCTTCACCGTCGCGGAATGTGACATAGCTGTCAGTGATGTTTGCTTTTCCAGCGCGCATCGATTTGACTTCCCATCCCTGCAAAGCAAGCCCCGCCTCGATCTCATCTTCGATGAAGTATTCATGGCGAGCGCGTTTGTTCATCGCGATAGTCGCGGAACCGGGTTTATGTGCTTTTTTCTTTGTCATAGTGACACTTATTATACTGTAAGCGATGCCGAATGAAATCCCCACGCGGTCAGAGTCAGATGTTTTTCCTGTTTGTGGCGCGCTATGCTTCGTAGTTTTTATTACCGCGCAGATAAATGGTATTATCTGTACGTTTTATGACTCCTGGAAAATGATATGCCACAGATAAGTCGTTCTGCGCTTGTGCCGTTCAGCGTGGAACAGATGTACACCCTGGTTAATGATGTCGATGCTTACCCGCAATTTCTGCCCGGTTGTACCGGCAGTCGGATTTTAGAAAACAGTGACACGTCGATGACAGCCGCTGTCGATGTTTCTAAAGCAGGCATCAGTAAAACGTTTACCACGAAAAATACGCTGATAAGCAATAAACGTATTGATATGCAGCTGGTTGATGGCCCTTTCCGGAAGCTAACCGGCGGATGGGATTTCATCGAACTGAGCCCTGAAGCGTGCAAAGTTCAGCTCAGTCTGGATTTCGAATTTACGAATAAGCTGATTGAGCTCGCGTTCGGTAAAATCTTCAAAGAGCTGGCAGGAAGCATGGTTCAGGCGTTCACTTTACGTGCAAAAGAGGTCTACAGTGCCTGAAATCCGCGTTGAAGTGGTCTATGCGTTGCCAGAACGTCAGTACCTGAGAACCGTCAAACTGGAAGAAGGCAGCAATGTTGAACAGGCGGTTATTGCTTCTGGCTTGCTTGAACTGCGTCAGGACATTGATTTAAAGAAGAACAAGCTGGGGATTTACAGCCGGCCCGTAAAATTGGTGGACACGGTGAGCGACGGTGATCGGATTGAAATTTACCGGCCGCTGATTGCGGATCCGAAAGAGCTGCGGCGTATTCGTGCCGAACGTTCAAAAAAATAAGGCGCCTGAGGCGCCTTATTTTTTTACCCTGAAAGATGATTTTTGGTAGCTACCAACGACCATCACACCCGGGCGATTTATTGCTGATCGTTCAACTTCGGTTTGTTATCGATGTTGGTCAGCTCGCCACCCTGGTTGAAGGTCAGCGTTAATGTTTGCTGAGTTATACCTTCATGACCTGGCTCCTGACGGAACACGTAATACCAAACATCACTGCCAAACGGGTCGTGCAACATCGGCGTGCCAAGAACATAAGCAACTTGTTGCTTAGTCATGCCGGTATGAATTTTTTGTACATCAGCAGGAGACAAGTAGTTCCCCTGATTGATGTCAGGCCGATAAACCACCTTTTCCAGAGTGGAACAGCCCGCAGTAAGCATTAGAAGAGCTACAGCGGCGGCAGTTAGCGTTTTACAGCGCATAGTCATTACATTCCTTTAGGGCATAAGATGCCGATGATAATAGACCTTTCATCAGTTTGAAACCTTTGCGGGGCACCTGTATGACCGCTTAAATGTAAAAAAGTTGAGCTTTTTACGCTGCGAGCAACTCTTTTGCATTGGCTAACGTGTTTCGGGTGACTTCACTTCCGCCCAGCAAGCGTGCCAGTTCCTGCAAACGCGCCTTCTTATCAAGACGATTCATTTGGGTTTCTGTCACTTCGCCGTCGGTTTCCTTGCTGACAAAATAATGCTGATGACCACATCCTGCAACCTGAGGTAGGTGAGTTACGCACATTACTTGTGTCGATTCACCCAATTGGCGTAACAGGCGGCCGACAATTGCGGCAGTTGGTCCGCTGATACCGACGTCCACTTCATCAAAGATCAGTGCCGGAGTTTCCATTTTTTGTGCAGTAATGACCTGAATCGCCAACGCGATACGCGACAGCTCACCGCCGGATGCCACTTTAGCCAGTGCCTGAAGAGGTTGGCCCGGGTTAGTCGTAACCTGGAATTCCAGGCGATCCGCACCTTCGATGCTTAGATGTTCAGGCTCGAACTGAACCTGAATTTTAAATTTACCGTGCGGCATGGACAGTGCCTGCATACTTTGCGTGATCAGTTGCGTTAATTCATCAGCAAAATACTGGCGTTTTTCGTGAAGTTGTTCGGCAATGGTCACGGCCTTCTGATAATGACGTTGTACCGCTTCGCTAAGCTCGGCCTGATTCGTTTCCTGCTCATCCAGTGCCTTTTGTTCTTCCAGTAACTGACGATGCAATTCTGGCAGCTCTTCAGCGCTGACATGATGCTTACGTGCGAGGTTCATCTGGCGGGACAGGCGCTGTTCCAGTTCGTACAAGCGGTTTGGATCCATATCCAGACGTTCGCTGTAATGACGCAGTTCGTCGCTGGCTTCGCTAACCTGAATCGAGGCCTCATCCAGCATAATGATCAGCTCGTTCATTTTGCTGTCGAGTTCAGCCAGTTCAGTTAACTGATTACGGGCGGTGTAGAGCATGCTGACAATATTCTGTTCTTCACCATCGGCCAGCAAATACAGAGCACTCTGGCTGAGAGACAACAGCTGTCCGCTGTTCGCCAGACGCTTATATTCTTCATCAATTTGCTCGTATTCACCCGGCTGAGGGGAAAACTCATTGAGCTCTTTTAACTGGTATTGCAGGAGCTGGCGGCGTGATTCACGCTCATTCATCTGCTGCTGATATTGTGCCAGATGGCGGCAGCTTTGGTGCCAGTTCTGGTAAGCGGTGCGCATTTCTGCCAGTAACAAAGGCTGGTCTGAATATGCATCGAGCAGGTCTTTCTGATGCTCAGGTTTGAGCAGAAGCTGATGGGCGTGCTGGCCGTGAATCTGAATAAGATGCTGGCCCAGTTCGCGCAGTTGGGACAACGGCACAGGCGTTCCGTTGATAAAGCCACGTGAGCGACCATCGCTGCTGATCGTGCGGCGCAGCAGGCAATCATGCCCTTCATCCAGCTGATTATCGGCCAGCCAGTGTTTTGCGGAAGGTGTATCGGCAAGGGTGAAACGAGCGCAAATATCTGCACGGCTTGCGCCAAGGCGAACCATGCTGCCATCGGCGCGGTTGCCCAGGCAAAGGCCCAGTGCGTCAATAGCAATGGATTTACCTGCACCGGTTTCGCCGGTGATTGCCGTCATACCGGCATGAAAATCGATTTCTAATTCACGGACAATGGCAAAGTTACTGATAGTTAATTGCGCCAGCATGATCACCTTCCTGTACATAACAACAGACCTGTAATTACATACAGTATAAACTGGTTTTATATACAGTAAAGGGGCTGGCGAACTATTTTTTATCAAATCAGAAGAGTTTTTTTGACCATCCGAGTTTGGTGCTTAATGTATTGAAATAACTGTAATCCTTTGGATGGATTAAGTTGAGATGGAATTCACTTCGGCGGATCACCACTTCTTCACCCGGCTGGATGGGAAGGGCGATCTGGCTGTCACAGCTGATTTCCAGATCATTGCTCATATGTGAAAAACGCAGACAAATGGTGCTGCTGCTATTGATGACCAGCGGGCGCGCGGAAAGCGTGTGCGGGAACATTGGCACCAGCGCGATAGCTTCAAGCGTCGGTGTAAGGATAGGGCCGCCACCTGAAAGAGAATAGGCGGTAGAACCGGTCGGGGTTGAAATAATCAAACCGTCGGAGCGTTGAGAGAAGGCGAATTTGTCGTCAATATAGACTTCAAATTCAATCATGTGCGCGACTTTCCCCGGATGGAGAACGACTTCATTAATGGCCGTGCTCACGCGACATTGCTGGTCTTTGCAGCGTACCATGGCCTCCAGCAGGAAACGCTGTTCGCTGATGTATTCGCCCTGCAGAACATCATCGAGTTGCTGAAGGGCGTTATCCGGATCAAGATCGGTCAGAAAACCGAGATTTCCGCGGTTAATGCCGATGACTTTGATGTCATAGCGTGCCAGAACGCGCGCGGCGCCCAGCATATTACCGTCACCGCCAACTACAACGGCAAGATCGGCCAGTTTGCCAATCTCCGCCAGGCTGCCGGTTTGTGCGCCTTCCAGGGCTAAATCCTGTGCCACCTGCCGTTCAACGACGACCTGATAACCTTTTGAGATTAACCAATGGTAAAGCATTTCATGGGTGGCAAGTGCCGAAGGATGGCGTGGGTGCCCGACGATCCCAATGCACTCAAATTTTTTATTCATCGCTGTGGTTATCCTCAGCAGGGTGTGATGACACCTGCATTATGACCGGTTTCATTCAAAACCAAACCTTGAAACCCCGGTTTTGATCCCCATAATAAGCCAACTAGCAAGATTAATGCTAAAACGCGGAGAGATTCATGAGTAGTAAAGAACATAAGACACCTGACGAGCAAGTCTCTGAAGAACTGAATCAGGAACAAGAGCTGCATGCGGAAGCGGAAACTCAGGCGGCAGATGTCGTTGACCCGCGCGATGAACGTATTGCTGAACTGGAAGCACAACTGAAAGAACTCCAGCAGCGTGAGCGTGACAGCCTGCTGCGTGCCAAAGCGGAAGTGGAAAACATCCGTCGCCGTACTGAGCAAGATATCGAGAAAGCGCATAAATTCGCTCTGGAGAAATTCTCCGGTGAGCTGCTGCCAGTTATCGATAATCTGGAACGTGCTCTGGATCTGGCTGATAAATCCAATTCAGAGCTGGCAGGTTTGATTGAAGGTGTCGAGCTGACCCTGAAATCTCTGCTGGATGCTGTGCGCAAATTCGGTATGGAAGTGGTGAGCGATATCCACGTGCCTTTCAATCCGGAACTGCATCAGGCGATGACGATGATGGAATCAGAAGAGCTGGAACCTAATCACGTGATGATGGTGATGCAGAAGGGTTACACTCTGAACGGCCGTCTGTTACGCCCTGCAATGGTTGCGGTTTCAAAAGCCAAAGCCTGATTCTGTTTTTCACAGACTGATATGACGAAAGAGGCACCTTCGCGGGTGCCTCTTTTTTATGCCTGTTCGGGTAATACTGGTACCCAGTCAATCGGTGCCAGACCTTGTTGTTCCAGTAAAGCATTCGCCTGCGAGAAGTGCTTACATCCCAGAAAACCGCGATGTGCCGAAAGCGGAGAAGGGTGCGGCGCTTTCAAAACATGGTGGCGGTTGCGGTCAATAATGTTGCCTTTCTTTTGTGCATGAGAGCCCCAAAGCAAGAATACAATCCCTTCACGGTTTTCGTTCAGCGCGGCTATGACTTTGTCGGTGAAGGTTTCCCAGCCCAGTTTGGCATGGGAATGCGCCTGACCGCCTTCAACGGTCAACACCGTGTTCAGCAGCAGCACGCCCTGATCGGCCCAGCTTTGCAGATAGCCGTGAGACGGTCGTTCGAAGCCGGGAATATCAGTGGCCAGTTCTTTGTACATGTTCACTAAAGAAGGCGGAGCAGGGATCCCAGGGCGTACGGAAAAAGATAAACCATGAGCCTGATTGGGACCGTGGTAAGGATCCTGACCCAGGATCACCACCTTGACGTCTGCCAGCTCAGTGGAGCGGAAGGCGTTAAACACATCCTGCTGTGGCGGATATATAGTTTTGCCCGCTGCGCGTTCAGCTGCGACAAACTTCAAGGTATCAACGAAATAGGGCTGTTCTTTTTCCTGACCAATCACGTCATGCCAGGTGAGAGTAGTGGACATTGACGCTCTCCTTTTGAGGGTAATTTTAAACTGGCAGTAGCTTACCTGCTCATCCTGCTGAGTGAAACCCGCGTGAGCTTTTACCGATGTTTATCTGCAACTTAACGTTCTATGCAAAATTTGTTGATAATTTACAAAAATAATTTAACCGGCCACCTTGGAAAAATTGATATAAAACATAAATATGCTGAGGGTTGGAAATACCCACACGGAAAAGATTGATATTTATCAAAGAATGCGGGGTGCTCTGCTGTTATATCTGACAACAGGAAAACAGGTTGTGGTCCGGCCTGACATCAATCATTTAACAGTATCGTAGCCAACTTGGAGGCAACATATGATCACCGGGATCCAAATTACTAAAACTGACAACGAAGCGCTGAAAAACTCTTTCTGGCTGCTCGACGATGAAAAAGCTGAAGCGCGTTGTGTATGTGCTAAAGCGGGTTTTGCGGAAGACCAGATCGTAGCTGTCAGCGATCTTGGCAAATTCGAATACCGTGAAGTGCCAATGGAAGTTCAGCCAACCGTGCGCGTGGAAGGCGGTCAGCACCTGAATGTTAACGTACTGCGCCGTGAAACTCTGGAAGATGCAGTGAAACATCCTGAAAAATACCCACAGCTGACTATTCGTGTGTCTGGCTATGCGGTACGTTTCAACTCACTGACTGCTGAACAGCAGCGTGACGTCATTACCCGTACCTTCACTGAAAGCCTGTAATCGCTGCTGAGCCTTTCAGGTTCCTGTGATTGACGGATATAAAAAAACCGCCTTTCGGGGCGGTTTTTCTTTGCATCAAATCAGGCTTTATTTGGATGCGTCTTTCGCAGCGTCAGGTTTAACGCGGCGCTTACCAACGTTTTTGCTGTCACGATGGCGAACTTTCACTTTCACCTTTGATTTTTCCTGATCCGCTTTCTGCTTCTCTTTGCGTTTCGCCAGCACTTTCTTCGAGGGTTTACCGGTGACTTTTTCGTTAGGTGCTTTGGTCTTAGGACGGAAGCCTTCGAGCACGCGTGCTTTCAGCGGTTCGTTCAGGTAACGACCGATTTTACCGAGCAGCAGATGGTCATGCGCTTCCACAAAGGAGATCGCGGTGCCTTTGCGGCCAGCACGACCGGTACGGCCGATACGGTGCAAATAGATATCAGCGGTCAGCGGCAGGTCAAAGTTGAAGACGTGGCTGATGTCGTTAATATCCAGACCTCGGGCAGCAATATCGGTGGCAACCAGCACGTTAACGCGATCTTCGACCATACGTTTCACGGCTTCGGTACGTTTAACCTGTACCATTTCGCCTTCCAGGTAGCAGGAGTTAATCCCTGCCTCACGCAGCCAGGCAACCAGCTCATGCACACGCTCGCGCTTACGCACGAAGATCACTGATTTAGTAACGTCTTCCTGTTTCAGCAAATGGATGAGCATCTGGGTTTTATGCGCCAGATCATCAGCACGGTAATACCATTGCAGGATTTTTTTGCGCTCGCGGCGTGACGGATCGGCTTCAATTTCTACCGGTTCAGCCAGAATGCGTTCTGCGAATTCACGGATGGCTTCCCCTTCCAGCGTTGCGGAGAACAGCAACGTCTGTTTACGCCAGCGTGCTTCGGCAGAAATCGTTTCGATATCCTGAGCAAAACCCATGTCCAGCATGCGGTCGGCTTCGTCTAGGATCAGCGTTTCAATTGCACGGCAGTCAAAGTTTTCTTCTTTGATGTATTGCAGCAAACGGCCGGTCGTCGCAACGACGATATCCTGGTTTTCGCTGAACACTTCGGCGTGGTTCATATATGCGACACCGCCGGTGATCGTCGCGATATCCAGATCGGTATGTTTTGCCAGCTCACGCGCCTGTTCAGCAACCTGCATGGCAAGTTCACGGGTTGGCGTGAGGATCAGAATACGGGGAGGACCAGATTTCTTACGCGGGAAATCCAGCAAATGCTGCAAGGCTGGCAACAGGAATGCCGCGGTTTTGCCGGTGCCGGTAGGAGCCGAACCCAACACATCGCGTCCGTCCATTGCTGGCGGAATTGCCTCTGCCTGTATGACAGTCGGGCGGCTATAGCCTTTGTCGCCTAAGGCGTCAATCAGGCGTTCATCGAGTTCGAGTTCGGAAAAAGTGGTTACAGTCATGGTCTACCTCTACTTGGGGCGCCGATTATAGACGTGTTAGACGCGATCTTCACCTATTTAAGCGGTTTACGTGCCTTTTCCTCCACATCTCTTTACCCTATGCTACGACAGTTTTCGTTCAGAGGCCTGATGGCCGGCGTAATTACGGTGAAATGAGTGGCAAAAGAAGTCAGTTCGGCCCGGCCTTTGCGGCGCAACGGGTTTACCTTTAAACAGTTTTTCGTCGCGCATGACCGCTGCGCGATGAAAGTTGGTACCGATGGTGTTCTGCTGGGCGCGACGGCTCCCGTCAGCGGGGCTAAACGCATTCTGGATATCGGCTGCGGCAGCGGCCTTATTGCCATAATGCTGGCTCAGCGTAGTGACCCTCAAACCGCTATTGATGCCGTTGAACTCGAACCTGCCGCTGCTGAACAAGCTGCGGAAAATTTTGGCGAATCTATCTGGACACAACGACTGTCTGTATTCGCGCAGGATATTAATGATTATGCACGGCAGCATCCGGCTGAGTATGATCTGATTGTCAGCAATCCGCCTTATTTTGAATCGGCGGTAGCCTGCCGGGATGAAGCGCGAAATGCGGCCCGTTATACCGAAACCCTCACACACGCATCGCTGCTTGAATGCGCCGGAAAGCTGATTACGCCGCAAGGATTATTCAGTGTTGTGCTGCCTTATGACATTGGCCTGGCATTTGAAACGCTGGCGCATCCGCAGGGCTGGTTCAGCGCATGGCGGATGGCCGTGCGCGATCGTCCGGGAAAACCCCTTAACCGCCTGTTACTGACGTTATCGAAGCAGCCCGTTGAGAGAGAGGAAGTGGAACTGGATTTACGGAAATCTGAAGGTATTTACAGCGAAGCGTTCTGCGCGCTGATTGCGGATTTTTATCTGAATTACTGACGGATTTTGTATCTTTTAAAGTGCGTTCCTTCGCACTTTTTAGCGACTAAGGCTGCAAGATTGTCGGCTGAGGGTTTTCCTCTAAATCGGGATAATCTAGCGTGAAGTGCAGCCCGCGGCTTTCTTTACGTTCCAGTGCGCTGCGGACGATGAGTTCAGCCACCAGTACCAGATTTCTCAATTCCAGCAGATTATTAGAAATACGGAAGTTGGCGTAATACTCGTCAATTTCCTGTTGCAGCGTCATGATGCGACGCAGGGCACGCTCAAGGCGTTTGGTCGTGCGCACAATTCCCACGTAGTCCCACATAAACAGGCGCAGTTCATGCCAGTTATGCTGGATAACCACCTGCTCATCGGAATTGTCCACCCGGCTTTCATCCCATTGCGGAATGTTTTTCGCCAGTTTTGCGTGAGGCAGGCGCTTAATGATGTCCTCCGCCGCAGACCAGCCATACACCACACATTCCAGCAGTGAGTTAGACGCCAGGCGGTTTGCGCCATGCAGACCGGTGTAGCTGACTTCGCCAATCGCATACAAACCGTCGAGATCGGTACGCCCGTGCTGATCCACCATGACACCGCCGCAGGTGTAATGCGCAGCAGGTACAATCGGAATTGGTTGTTTGGTCAGGTCGATGCCCAGTGTTTGCAGCTTTTCATCAATCATCGGGAAATGATGCTTGATGAATTCCGGCGGACGATGGCTGATATCAAGATACATGCAGTCCGCGCCAAGACGCTTCATTTCATGGTCGATTGCCCGCGCCACTACATCACGCGGTGCCAGTTCGCCACGTGCATCGAAATCAGGCATAAATCGTGAGCCGTCAGGGCGTTTGAGCAGAGCACCTTCGCCACGCAAAGCTTCAGTCAGCAGGAAGTTACGCGCCTGCGGGTGATACAGGCAGGTCGGATGAAACTGATTAAATTCCAGATTGGCCACACGACAGCCTGCACGCCACGCCATCGCCACGCCATCACCGGAAGAGATATCCGGATTCGTGGTGTACTGATAGACCTTCGCTGCACCGCCAGTGGCCAGCACAACCGCTTTGGCCCGCAGTGTTTCCACGTGCTCTTTATCACGGTTCCAGACATAAGCACCGACGACGCGTTGTGTGCCCGGTAATCCGAGTTTGCTTGAAGTAATTAAATCAACCGCATTATAGCGTTCTTTAACGCAAATATTGGCGTGCGCCCTTGCTTTCCCAACCAGCGTAGTCTCTACTTCTTTACCTGTAGCATCAGCAGCATGCAGGATCCTACGGTGGCTGTGACCGCCCTCGCGCGTCAGATGATAACGCTCTTCTGAACTCGCGTTAGTTTCGGTATCAAACAGCACGCCCTGGTCGATCAACCACTGGACACAATGACGTGCGTTGCTGGCGATAAATTCCACCGCTTCTTTATCGCACAAACCTGCGCCGGCAACTAATGTGTCATCAACGTGTGAGGCAATGCTGTCTGTTTCGTCGAAAACGGCGGCGATCCCGCCCTGTGCGTAAAACGTTGAGCCTTCGTTGAGCGGGCCCTTACTGAGAACAGTGACGTGACAGTGGTCTGCAAGTCGCAAAGCCAGAGAAAGGCCCGCAGCGCCACTTCCGATTATCAATACATCGCTAACAAATTCAGATGAAGGTTGCATAACGTATGATGTTTGCAGAAGAAGAGGGAAATTCATGTTAGCCTAAACCTCCGTGAAAAAGCCACGGGCATGAGACTTCAATAGAAAAAACAATGGCGATGTGGAACTTTATGTTTCATGTGAACTCCAAGCAGTACTTGCTCAGGAATATAATGATGAAAGCTGGCAGTACGACTTTAAGCGCGGAGATGGTTTTGGGGAGATTTTACCTCGGATGAGCGAGCAGTTAGCCGATCAAGTTCTGGTTGAGCGGGTCCAGAAGGGTGATCAAAAATCGTTCAATTTACTGGTTGTTCGTTACCAGCATAAGGTAGCGAGCCTTGTATCCCGCTATGTGCCACAGGGCGATGTGCCTGACGTGGTTCAGGAATCTTTTATTAAAGCGTATCGCGCGCTGGAATCTTTCCGCGGCGACAGTGCTTTTTATACCTGGTTGTACCGTATTGCAGTCAACACAGCGAAAAATTATCTGGTTGCTCAGGGACGACGTCCGCCTTCAAGTGACGTCGACGCAAATGAAGCCGAAAACTTCGAAAGTGGTGGTGCCCTGAAAGAAATTTCGAACCCAGAGAACTTGATGTTGTCTGAAGAGTTACGACAGATAGTTTTCCGTACTATTGAAGCGCTTCCTGAAGATCTTCGCATGGCGATTACCTTGAGGGAGTTGGATGGGCTGAGCTATGAAGAAATAGCTGCCATCATGGATTGTCCGGTGGGTACGGTTAGATCCCGTATATTCCGTGCCCGGGAAGCAATTGATAACAAAGTTCAACCGCTCATCCAGCGTTAGAGATGACGGACACAGGAAGGGTACTTAGGCATGCAGAAAGAAAAGCTTTCCGCTCTGATGGATGGTGAAGCGATTGATTCAGAACTGTTAAGTTCTTTATCAACGGATAATAAGCTTCAGCAAAGCTGGCAGAGTTATCATTTGATCCGCGATACCTTACGCGGTGATATTGGGAATGTGGTGCATCTGGATATCGCAGACCGTGTGGCCGCAGCGCTGGCAAACGAGCCGGTTAAACTGGTGCCGGGTTCTGCTACAGAATCGCAGCCTCAGCCTCATACCTGGCAGAAAATGCCTTTCTGGCACAAAGTTCGTCCTTGGGCGAGCCAGCTGACCCAGATTGGTGTGGCCGCGTGTGTGTCTCTGGCCGTGATTGTGGGTGTGCAGCACTACAATCAGCCTGACGCAACGGGTGCTTCTCCGGAAACTCCTGCGTTCAATACGTTGCCTATGATGGGTAAAGCTTCTCCGGTGAGCTTCGGCGTGCCAAATGAAGGCAATACCACCAGCGGGCAACAAAATGTGCAGGAGCAACGTAAACGCATCAATGCTATGTTGCAGGATTACGAACTGCAGCGCCGCTTGCACTCTGAGCAGCTTCAGCTCGAACCGATCACGCCGCAGCAAGCTGCTGTTCAGGTCCCCGGAACTCAGTCTTTAGGAACGCAAACGCAGTAATGAAGCAATTTTGGTTTGCCGTTTGTTTAGCGACGGGCAGCCTGCTTTCTTCAAGTATCGCCTCGGCAGAACCGACTTCCGAGGCGTTATTACAAGAAATGGGTAAAGCCAGCCAGTCGCTGAATTATGAAATGGGTTTTATCAACATCACGAAGCAGGGGATTGACTCCTTTCGCTATCGTCATGCTGTCTCGAAGGAAGTCTTACTCGCTCAGCTGGTTCTGATGGATGGGCCGCGCCGTGAAATTGTCCAGCGTGGAAAAGACATCAGCTACTTTGAGACCGGGTTACAGCCTTTCACTCTGGATGGCGATCATATCGTTGATTCCCTTCCTTCCATCGTTTTCAGTGATTTCTCCCTGCTTTCAAAATACTACGACTTTATTGCCGTAGGTCGCGCCCGTGCTGCCGATCGCCTGAGTCAGGTTATCCGCGTTGTTTCGCGGGATGGTACGCGTTTCAGCTATGTCATCTGGGTGGACGAGCAGACGAAATTGCCTATGCGTGTTGATCTGTTAGACAGAGACGGTGAAACACTGGAGCAGTTCCGTGTCATCAGTTTTGATGATGGAAAGCAAGCCATTGGCATGCTGGCTGATTTGGAAAAAGCAAGTTTACCGCCTGTGCTTTCTTTACCTGCTTCCGAGCAGGCGAAATTTAGCTGGCAGGTGAAATGGCTTCCGGCGGGTGTCACGGAAGTGGCAAGCAGTCGCAGAAACTTGCCAAATATGCCCGTCACGATAGAATCACGTCTGTATACTGATGGATTATTCAGTTTCTCCGTCAATATCAGCTCTACGACCAGCGGGCCCTCTGAGCAGTTAATCAGGCAGGGGCGCAGAACGGTGCAGACAGAAATTCGCAACGGCAATGAAATTACCGTTGTCGGAGAATTGCCACCTTCAACAGCCAAACGTATTGCTGACAGTATCGTCTTCTCCGCAAAATGACTTTTGACTAAAAAAACGGGTGATCACATGATGAAAGAATGGGCCACAGTTATCTCGTGGCAAAATGGTATTGCAACGCTGCGTTGTGAAACGCAGGCGGGTTGCAGTAGCTGCCATTCACGCTCAGGTTGTGGTGCCCGCGTATTGAATGAGTTAGGGCCACAAACCGAGCATAATCTTCAGGTCAGCATCAATGAACGTCTGGAACCGGGTCAGAAAGTCGAACTTGGGATCCCCGAGGGAAGCCTTCTTCGTTCGGCATTTTTGGTTTATATGACGCCATTGTTTGGTGTCATTGCTGGCGGCGGGTTGCTACAGGCCCTGCTGAAAGAAGATATGTATGCAGTGATTGGTGCTGTGCTCGGCGGTGGATTGGGCTTCCTGATTGCAAAAGCGCTGGCGGCAAAAGTCGACGGCAAAGCTGGTTATCAGCCGGTGGTCTTGCAGGTCGGGTTACCACCGAATGCATTCCGCTACTCTGCTGACAGCTAAAATCTCTCCATTCGTGATGCGTATAAATGCCACTGTTTCTTTTGATTCAGTGGCATTTTTAGTTTCTGACAGGTATCCGGTTCTGAATCATATGCTCAATCAGCGCGATGAAAAGATCTGCGCTTGAGAGCGAGGTATAGTGCACGGAAAACAGGATCCTGCCGTGTTTATCCAGCAATCGAATCAGCGGGCTGTTGCTGCCACCGCTGATAAATTGAATGTCTTCAACCGGCACCGTTTTCCCTTCATCCGTGGTCAGCATCAGCGCGCTCAACCTGATTCGTTTTTCGTGCGTTGCCAGAAGGTTAGAGCTGATAAACCGTTTAAATCCGCAGCGGGAATTGAGCAGACGGGTAAAAAGAATATCGCCACCCTGAGCCAATGTATTTAATGCCCACGGACCACGAAACATCAGTTGTTCGTTTTTAATAACTTCAATTAACCGCTCGGAATGAGCAATGTTTGGCGTGATTCGATGCCAGGTTTTGCTATTTTCTTCACGAAATATCATCGTGTTTAAAATGCGACGTGTATATTTACCGGTTCTGAAACGATATATATCTATAATCCTTTCGAACGGAATAAAACGATTCTTTTTATCCGTCTGGCTTATAACTAAAATACCGTTTTCATGCAGCTGATAGATTTGATGTGGACGGATGAAGCGTCTTAGCATGATGAGGACAATCCCCAGCGCAATGCTGAGCAAAGCAGACAGCACAACGCTGTGCAGCCCGGCTGCGGTATGCCCGAAAGCCAGCAGGAATGCAATTTGCACCGCGCCGCCGATCAGTAACAGAACTGACAGGACCAGAGTGATCCACGAGTTGGCTTTGGCAAAGCCATGCTGACTGAGCAGCCGCCCTTCATTGATCATATCGCTAACCTTGTGACCGGATTGAATTAAAATAAAAAAGTTGTTTAAAGAAGACAGTAATTAAAACCTAAGTAGGTTGGGGGAGAGTTATTTCTTTTTATAACAATATATTAAGTCGCGGTGTCTGTTTTTGTATATGGGCATTTTCCTAAAATAAACAGAAGGCGTTTGTATTTTCCCGACTCGGATTAATGGACGTTGCTGGCAGGCGCAAAGAGGTGACAAATGAAAATAAATGAAAAGTTGACCTCTTCCTGATGGGAAAGCTCGCATAATCTGGAGTTAGGGTGTGCCGAGACTAGGTTTTCCCAGTGCTGGCATGTAGAATGCTGCGACTTAGGCGAAAGACAGCCAACCTACAAACCGTCGCTGTATGTTCATGGCGAATGATTCAGAAATACCAAGGCAGAAAAACTTTTATAATGAAGCATATACGAAATTTCTCCATTATTGCCCACATTGACCACGGTAAGTCGACGCTGTCAGACCGTATTATTCAAATTTGCGGTGGCTTGTCCGATCGTGAAATGGAAGCGCAGGTTCTCGATTCAATGGATCTGGAACGTGAACGCGGCATCACCATTAAAGCGCAAAGCGTTACCCTCGATTACAAAGCGAAAGACGGTCAGGTTTATCATCTGAACTTTATCGACACCCCGGGGCACGTTGACTTCTCTTATGAAGTTTCCCGTTCTCTGGCCGCCTGTGAAGGTGCGTTGTTGGTGGTCGATGCCGGTCAGGGCGTAGAAGCGCAGACCCTGGCAAACTGTTACACCGCGATGGAAATGGATCTGGAAGTGGTTCCGGTTCTTAACAAAATCGATTTGCCAGCCGCTGATCCCGATCGCGCTGCACAGGAAATCGAAGACATCGTGGGTATCGATGCGACCGATGCGGTACGTTGCTCGGCGAAAACCGGTGTTGGCGTGCCAGAAGTGCTGGAACGTCTGGTTCGTGATGTTCCGCCGCCGGAAGGTGATCCGGAAGCGCCGCTGCAGGCACTGATCATCGACTCCTGGTTTGATAACTACCTTGGCGTGGTTTCTCTGGTGCGTATCAAAAACGGCACCATGAGAAAAGGCGACAAAATTAAAGTCATGAGTACCGGACAGGTGTATAACGCCGATCGTCTGGGTATTTTCACGCCTAAACGTGTTGATAAAGACATCCTGAACTGCGGCGAAGTTGGCTGGTTGGTTTGCGCGATCAAAGACATCCTGGGCGCGCCGGTAGGCGATACCCTGACGTTAGCGCGTCAGCCTGCAGACAAAGCGTTGCCTGGTTTCAAGAAAGTGAAGCCTCAGGTTTATGCCGGCCTGTTCCCGGTCAGCTCTGACGATTATGAAAACTTCCGTGACGCGCTGGGTAAACTCAGCCTGAACGACGCCTCCCTGTTCTATGAACCAGAAAGTTCTACCGCGCTGGGCTTCGGCTTCCGCTGTGGTTTCCTGGGCTTACTGCACATGGAAATCATTCAGGAACGTCTGGAACGTGAATACGATTTGGATCTGATCACCACCGCACCGACGGTAGTGTATGAAGTCCTGACCACCGGTAACGAAACCGTTTATGTCGACAGCCCCTCTAAATTGCCTGCGCTGAACAACATTCTCGAATTACGCGAGCCTATCGCCGAATGTCACATGCTGATGCCGCAGGAATATCTGGGCAGCGTGATCACGTTATGTATTGAGAAACGTGGCGTGCAGACCAATATGGTTTATCACGGCAATCAGGTTGCGCTGACTTACGAAATTCCAATGGCGGAAGTCGTGCTCGATTTCTTTGACCGTCTGAAGTCCACTTCGCGCGGTTATGCGTCTCTTGATTACAATTTCAAACGTTTCCAGACTTCTGACATGGTGCGTGTTGATGTTCTAATCAATGGCGACCGTGTGGATGCGCTGGCGCTGATCACTCACCGTGGCAACTCACAGTTCCGTGGACGCCAGCTGGTTGAGAAGATGCAGGAATTAATCCCGCGTCAGCAGTTCGACATTGCAATCCAGGCGGCGATTGGTGCTCACATCATTGCCCGTTCGACGGTTAAGCAATTACGTAAAAACGTTCTCGCCAAGTGTTATGGCGGTGACGTAAGCCGTAAGAAAAAACTGTTGCAGAAACAGAAAGATGGTAAGAAACGCATGAAGCAAGTGGGTAACGTTGAGTTACCACAGGAAGCGTTCCTGGCCATTCTTCACGTAGGCAAAGACAGCAAATAAATCCTTAATTGAGTTGTAGGGAGTATGCATGGCTAACATGTTTGCCCTGATTCTGGCGATTGCAACGCTGGTATCAGGGATTATCTGGTGCCTTGATCGTTTCAAGCTGGCACCCGCACGTCGGGCGAAAATTGCTAAAATTAAGGCCGAAACTGGCGGTGCAGTTGACGACGTCACGCTGAGCAAGGTCGCGAAGCAGCCAGGCTGGGTGGAAACCTGTGCTTCTGTATTCCCGGTACTGTTAGTCGTGTTCGTGGTGCGTTCATTTATTTATGAACCCTTCCAGATCCCGTCCGGTTCAATGATGCCAACGCTGTTGATTGGCGATTTCATTGTGGTGGAAAAATACGCCTATGGTCTGAAAGATCCGATCACTCAGACCAAGCTTATTCCGACTGGCGAACCAAAACGTGGCGACGTGGTGGTATTTAAATACCCGCGTGATCCGAGCGTTGACTATATTAAACGTTTAGTGGGGCTGCCGGGCGATCGCGTAACCTATGATCCCTTCAGCAAGCAGGTGACCGTTCAGCCTGCCTGTGAAAATGGACAGAGTTGCAATACGGCGCTTGCGGTGACTTACGACACGGGCACAGCCAGTGATTTTGTACAGACTTTCGGCCAGTCTTCTGGAGGCGAAGCAAGCAGCGGTTTCTTTGAGACTTCGCCGACCGGCAACGTTCCGCAGGACGGCGTTCGTCTGGTGCAACGCAATGAAACGCTGGGCAATGTGACTCACCGTATTCTGACCGTGCCTGGCGCGCGTGACCAACTGGGTGCGTATTATCAGCAACCGGGTCAGCCTCTGGGAACCTGGGTTGTTCCGGCCGGCCATTATTTCATGATGGGCGACAACCGTGATAACAGTGCCGATAGCCGTTATTGGGGCTTCGTGCCAGAGCAGAATTTAGTGGGCAGAGCCTCTGCAATCTGGATGAGCTTTAAAAAGCAGGAAGGTGAATGGCCGACCGGTGTTCGTTTAAGCCGTATTGGTGGGATTCATTAATCTGCTGGCGTCAGCAGCCCGATAATTCAAGTTGCAGGAAGCTATGGCTCCTGCAACTTCTGTTTTGGCGGCTATATTAGCGCAGCATTATATTTTCACCCGTTGTAGAATATCCTTTCGGGCGATAAAAGTTGGCCCCCTGATTTTTAGTTTTTCTTTGAAAAGAACAAAAACACAAAAGAACAGAGGGAGCCACTGCAAACGAAACAGCTTTGGATTGGCTTAGGGCGAAGCAGGCCTGTTCCGTATGCTGAAGTTTTTGACGCATTCTTGATCTATTGGTAACTCATGAATCCCATTGTAATAAACAGGCTTCAGCGGAAGCTGGGCTACACTTTTCAACAGCAGGAGCTTTTATTGCAGGCACTGACTCACCGCAGCGCCAGCAGTAAGCACAATGAGCGTTTAGAGTTCCTGGGTGACTCAATTCTTAGTTATGTAATTGCTAACGCTTTGTACCATCGCTTTCCTCGCGTAGACGAGGGCGATATGAGTCGTATGCGTGCCACGCTGGTACGCGGAAATACGTTAGCTGAAATGGCACGTGAATTCGATCTCGGCGAATGCCTGCGTTTAGGGCCGGGCGAATTGAAAAGTGGTGGTTTCCGCCGTGAGTCAATTCTCGCGGATACGGTGGAGGCACTCATTGGCGGCGTGTTCCTGGACAGTGATATCCAGACCGTCGAAAAGCTGATTCTCGATTGGTACCGTAGTCGTTTAGACGAAATCAGTCCCGGTGATAAGCAGAAAGACCCAAAAACCCGTTTACAGGAGTTTTTGCAAGGTCGCCATCTGCCGTTGCCTTCTTATCTGGTTGTGCAGGTTCGCGGTGAAGCGCACGATCAGGAGTTTACCATCCACTGCCAGGTCAGTGGCTTGAACCAGCCGGTTGTAGGAACCGGTTCAAGTCGCCGAAAAGCCGAGCAGGCGGCAGCGGAACAAGCGCTGATACAGCTGGAGCTTGAATGAGCGAAGAAAAAAGTTACTGTGGTTTTGTTGCAATCGTAGGCCGTCCTAACGTCGGCAAATCTACATTGCTTAATGAATTATTGGGGCAAAAAATCTCCATTACTTCACGCAAACCACAAACCACGCGTCACCGCATCATGGGCATCCATACCGAAGGGCCATATCAGGCTATTTACGTGGATACCCCGGGGCTGCACATCGAAGAAAAACGTGCAATCAACCGCCTGATGAACCGTGCTGCAAGCAGCTCAATTGGTGATGTTGAACTGGTGATCTTCGTGGTTGAAGGCACAAACTGGACTGCTGATGACGAAATGGTCGTCAACAAACTGCGTGATTTGAAATCGCCGGTTCTGCTGGCTATCAACAAGATTGATAACGTCACCGATAAATCTAAATTACTGCCGCATTTGCAGTTCCTTAGCGAGCAAATGAACTTCGTCGATATCGTGCCTATCTCTGCTGAGAAAGGGACCAACGTAGACACCATCGCTGCTCTGGTTCGCAAACGTCTGCCGGAAGCGATTCATCACTTCCCGGAAGACTACATTACCGACCGTTCACAGCGCTTTATGGCCTCTGAAATCATCCGTGAAAAACTGATGCGTTTCCTGGGCGAAGAGCTGCCGTATTCAGTCACCGTTGAAATCGAACGTTTCGTCACTAACGAGCGTGGTGGTTACGATATCAATGGCCTGATTTTGGTAGAACGTGAAGGCCAGAAGAAAATGGTTATCGGTAACAAAGGCTCTAAAATCAAGACGATTGGCATCGAAGCCCGCCAGGACATGGAAAACATGTTCGAAGCGAAAGTCCATCTTGAGTTGTGGGTTAAGGTCAAATCCGGCTGGGCAGATGACGAACGTGCATTGCGCAGCCTGGGTTATGTAGACGACTTATAAGGTCCGCGCCTATGGAAGGCTGGCAACGCGCATTTGTTTTGCATGGGCGACCTTACAGTGAAACCAGCCTGATGCTGGATCTCTTCACTGAGGGACAAGGGCGGGTACGCATACTGGCTAAAGGTGCGCGTGGCCGCCGGTCCAATCTGAAAGGCTGCCTGCAGCCTTTTACGCCTTTACTGGTTCGCTGGAGCGGTCGCGGAGAAGTCAAAACCCTGCGCAACGCCGAGCCGGTTTCTCTGGCACTTCCCCTTTCTGGTTTGATGCTTTATAGCGGCCTGTACGTTAATGAACTGGTTTCCCGCGTACTCGAGCAGGAAGCGAACTATTCCGCCTTATTCTTCGATTATCTGAATTGCCTGCAAAATCTGGCCGGTGCCACAGGCTCGCCGGAATATGCCCTGCGCCAGTTCGAATTATCCCTATTGTACCATCTGGGCTACGGCGTGGATTTTCTGCATTGCGCTGGCAGCGGCGAAGAAGTCAGTGACACCATGACTTACCGTTACCGCGAAGAGAAAGGGTTTATCGCCAGCCTGGTTATCGACAATTCCAGTTTCACCGGCAGGGATTTAAAAGCCCTCGCCAGCCGTGAATTTGACGTCGTTACCTTGCGCGCTGCCAAACGTTTCACGCGCATGGCGCTGAAGCCGTATCTCGGCGGGAAACCGCTGAAAAGCCGTGAGCTGTTCCGCCAGTTTCAGGTTAAAAAGCCCGTCTCATCTTCTGACAATTCTGTCGGTTAATTCAGACTCTGCTCTACACCCCGACATCCGCTAAGGTGTAAACTGCGTAAAACGTTTTTGTTCCATTCTTAAATCAATCCATTCAAAAATCTGGAGCTGTTATGGCTGAGTTGCTGTTGGGCGTTAACATTGATCACATCGCGACACTGCGTAATGCGCGTGGTACGGCTTATCCTGATCCGGTCCAGGCTGCGTTTATCGCCGAGCAGGCGGGGGCGGACGGCATTACTGTTCACCTGCGAGAAGATCGCCGCCATATCACCGACCGTGATGTGCGTCTTTTGCGCCAGACTATCCAGACCCGTATGAATCTGGAAATGGCCGTGACCGATGAAATGGTCGGGATCGCCTGTGAAATTCTGCCGCATTTCTGCTGCCTGGTGCCGGAAAAACGCGAAGAAGTGACCACCGAAGGCGGGCTGGACGTGGCTGGTCAGCTCGACAAAATGACAGTCGCCGTTTCCCGTCTCAGCGAAGCGGGCATTCTGGTTTCCCTGTTTATCGACCCGGATTTGCGTCAGATTGACGCCGCAGTTGCCGTCGGTGCGCCTTATATTGAAATTCACACCGGTGCTTACGCTGAAGCCCAAACCGATCTTGAGCGTCTGGCTGAACTGGAACGCATCAAACAAGGTGCAGCGTACGCCGCGGGCAAAGGCCTGAAGGTTAATGCGGGCCACGGTCTGACTTACCATAACGTGCAGCCGATTGCGGCTCTGCCGGAAATGCATGAGCTGAATATCGGCCACGCGATTATCGGTCAGGCGGTGATTGACGGGTTGTCTGGTGCCGTGCGCGAAATGAAAAACCTGATGCGGGAAGCACGCCGTTAATGAGCATTTTAGGTTTAGGTACGGATATCGTTGAAATAACCCGTATCGAAGCTGTGATTGAACGCAGTGGTGACCGGCTGGCGCGCCGTATTCTGTGCGCGAATGAATGGGCTGTTTACCAGCAACATCAGCAGCCGGTTCGCTTTCTGGCCAAGCGTTTTGCCGTCAAAGAAGCCGCAGCAAAAGCGCTGGGAACCGGGATCCGCAACGGTCTGGCGTTTGAGCAGTTTGAAGTGGTCAATGACAGTCTCGGGAAACCGGGGCTGGTGTTCCATGCGCGCGCAGCGGAAATGGCGGCAGAAATGGGCGTGAAATCGGTGCATGTCACGCTGGCTGATGAACGCCGTTATGCCTGTGCAACCGTAATTATCGAAAATTAATTCAGTGCATCACGCCGTGAATTATACGGTGTGATGCAGTACCACGAATTTATCCCACAGCTCTTCGTTGGTTTCTTTATGTGCTGGATTGATGATGATCGTATTGTCGATCGGGCAGACACTCTGACAGGTCGGTTTATCGTAATGACCGATACATTCCGTACAGCGATCGCTGTCGATTTCATAGATCTCATTGCCCATCGAGATCGCCTGATTCGGGCACTCCGGTTCGCACATATCGCAATTTATGCATTTGTGTGTGATCAGCAGGGCCATAGTCTTTCTCGTATCGTCAATAATCAGGGCGCGCAGTATAGCAGAATTGCGCTGGCGTAGGATCCGCACCCGCGCCTTTCCACATCTCAAATGATCCTGATCAAACCAGCTTTTTTACCAGCTCTTCGCTGTGGCGGATCCGTTCCGGCGCATGCTCTGTATCCTGCTGAACCAGTGCAACAAACAGTAAATCCGTCAGGGAAGATTGCGCGGTGGTAGCCGAAAGAGCCGCGCCGCGCGTTGCCGGTAATTCGGCGACCGTATACAGGCAATGGTCAGCCTGCTGCTGCAATGAATTTGGCGAGAAGCCGGTCAGTGCCAGCACTTTTGCGCCGCTCTCTTTCGCCACCCGTGCCGCCAGATTGATTTCACTGCGCTCACCGCTGGAAGAAATCGCCAGCAATAAATCGTCTTTTGACAGTGCCTGAACGGTGGCAATCAGCACGTGCGTATCGGATTCCGCGATGGCTGTGACGCCGATTTTCAGCAATTTATACGCCAGATCTCTCGCGACCAGCCCTGACGCGCCGATGCCCGTCAGCACAATTTTTCTGGCATCTGTCAGCATTGAAAGGGCTATTTGCAGACGCGGCTCGCTGTTGATATCCAGCGTAGCACGCAGCGCAGACTGCTTTTCGGCCAGCAGCTTTTCCCCCACAACGTGCAGGCTGTCCGTACTCAGAATCTGATTATGGATGGTAACCGGCTCACTGTTATTGGGGGATGCCAGCGATTCACTCATGGCCAGTTTCAGCGCGGGGAAGCCTTTGTAGCCCAGCTTCTGAGCGAATTTCACCACGCCGGACTGGCTGACACCGGCCATTTCAGCCAGTTTTTGTGAACTTAGATGGCGCGCCTGTTCCGGCTGCGCCAGTAAAAAGTCAGCCAGTTTTCGGTCATTTTGTGCCAGTGTCGGGTAAAGCTGGCGGATGCGGATCATGCAGCTCATGGTGGTTTTTCCCAGCCTCTCTGAATACTGACATCACGTTTTACGGATTATGTAATCTAAAATAGCAAATATTCCTCGCAATGATGAATAAAATATTCAAATATCACGTAACTAATTTGAATTAAATATTCAGGAGAACATCATGAGTCATAACGCTAACCTGGGAACCCTTGTTTCAGAAACACGTAACCCGGAAACCATGAATCTGGATGAGATGTCCACGCTTGAGCTGGTGACCTGCTTCAACCAGCAGGATCGTAAAGTGCCGGAAGCGATTCAGAAAGTTTTACCGGAAATTGCGAAAGCGGTAGACAGCGCGGCGGCCTCTTTTAAAGCCGGTGGCCGGTTGATTTATCTCGGTGCCGGAACCAGTGGCCGCCTCGGCGTTCTCGATGCATCTGAATGTCCGCCGACTTTTGGCGTGCCGCACGGGATGGTCGTCGGGCTGATTGCCGGCGGCCCTGGCGCGATGCTGAAAGCCGTGGAAGGTGCGGAAGACAGCGAAACGCTGGGCGTTGAAGATTTAAAAAACCTCAACCTTACGGACAAAGATACCGTCGTCGGGCTTGCTGCCAGCGGCCGCACGCCTTACGTGATTGGCGCACTGCGCTACGCAACGGACCTGGGATGCGCGACGGTCGCCATTTCCTGTAACCCGGATTCCCCGATTGCCCGCGAGGCAAACATCGAAATTTCACCGGTGGTTGGCCCGGAAGCCCTGACCGGTTCGACCCGTCTGAAATCCGGCACGGCGCAAAAACTGGTGCTGAATATGATTTCGACCGGTGCGATGGTCAAAACCGGCAAGGTTTACCAGAACCTGATGGTCGATGTAAAAGCCACCAACGTGAAGCTCGTCGACCGCGCCTGCCGCATTGTGGTGGAAGCCACCGGAGCCTCGCGCGCAGACGCTGAACAGGCATTATCGCAAACCGATTTCGACGTTAAACCGGCTATCCTGATGCTGCTGGCAGGTATTGATGCGTCCGAAGCGAAGGCACGCCTGAGTCACCATAATGGATTCCTGCGCGCTGCTCTGGCGGAATAATACGGAGAGAAAAGCATGGCGATGGATAAAACGAATCTCTTGGCTTCACAGATTTTGCAGGGTGTCGGCGGCGAAGGAAATATCAGTAAACTGGAAAACTGCATGACCCGCGTACGTGTGGAAGTACATGACGACGCGCGTCTGGATCTGACCCGCCTGAAAACACTGGAAGGCATTAAAGGCTACCTTAAGCAGGGCGATCAGCATCAGTTTATCGTCGGGCCGGGTGCGGCGGCGAAAGTCGTGGATGCCATGCGCACATTGCTCAGAACCACCGATGCGCCGGTTCAGAATGATATCGCGCGTAACAAAGCCAGCGCGAAAGCCAAATACTCCGCGCCGATGAGCGGGGCGCTGCGCAAACTGGCTGATGTCTTTATTCCGCTGATACCGGCCTTTATCGCGTCGGGGCTGATCATGGGCATTATCAACCTGCTCAAGCGGCCAGATATTGCCGGTTCCATTGCCACGGATTTCCCGAATATTCTCGGGCTGTTAGCGATTTTTGGCGGCGCGGTTTTCGCCATCATGAATATTCTCGTGGGCGTGAATGCGGCCCGCGTGTTCGGCGGTTCACAGGCGATGGGCGGCGTAATGGCTGGCATTCTCTCCAGCCCGGCGCTGGCGCAAATTACGCTGTTTGGCGAAACGTTGCAGCCGGGGCGTGGCGGGGTAATCGCCGTGCTTTTAGTGGTAGCTCTGATGTGCTGGCTTGAAAAACGGCTGCGTAATTTACTGCCGGAATCGGTGGAGCTGATCCTGAATCCGCTGATTACCACGTTGATTACTGCCACGCTCGCTATTGTCATCCTGCAACCGATCGGCGGTTTCATTTCTGACGGCATCGCGCACGGCGTTAATATCGCGATAGATAAAGGCGGTTTGCTGGTTGGCGCAGTGCTGGCGGGCGCTTTCCTGCCGCTGGTATTGTCGGGGTTACATCAGGGGCTTGTGCCGATCCACGTTGAACTGATTCAGGCGCACGGTTCTAACCCGTTACTGCCTATTCTGGCGATGGCAGGCGTCGGGCAGGTTGGGGCAGCGATGGCGGTATACATGAAAACCCGCAATGCGCGGCTGAAAAAAGTGATTAAAGGCGCGCTGCCGGTCGGTATTTTAGGTATCGGCGAACCGCTGATTTTCGGGGTGACATTACCGCTGGGGCGGCCTTTTATCGGTGCCTGTTTAGGCGGCGCGGTCGGCGGTGCGCTAATCTGTTACTGGAAAGTCGCGACGGTGATCACTTTTGGTATTTCCGGATTGCCGCTGGCGCTGACCATTATTTCCGGCAAAGTCATGTTGTATCTCGCCGGTTTAGTCATTACGGTATTGGCTGGTTTTATTTTTACCTGGCTGATGGGGTTCAACGATCCCGAGGAGTAACGGATTGAGTACGAAGCCTGATCGACGGGTCGTGTTTTTTGATCTTGATGGAACACTGCACCAGCAGGACATGTTCGGGAGTTTTTTGCGGTTTTTGCTCCGGCGGATGCCGCAGAACCTGATTCTGGTGATCCCGGTCTTGCCGCTGGTGGCGATTGGATTACTGATGCACGGGCGGGCCGCGCGCTGGCCGATGAGTTTGCTGCTTTGGTCGATCACTTTTGGTCACAGCGAAGCCCGGCTTAAAGCGCTGGAATTGCAGTTTGTCACCGCGTTTCGCCACAAAGTGGTGGAGTTCCCGGTTGTACAGCGGCGGCTGCGTGAATACCTCGACAGTGATGATACCGAAGTGTGGCTGATCACCGGATCGCCGGAAAATCTGGTTCAGCAGGTGTATAACGCGTCGCTGTTTCTGCCAAAAGTGCGTCTGGTGGGCAGCCGCATTGCGCGCGGTAAAGGCGGCTGGGTGCTGCCTCTGCGCTGCCTGGGTGAGGAGAAAGTGGTTCAGCTTGAACGCCGCATCGGTTCTCCGCTGAAACTTTACAGTGGCTACAGCGACAGCAAACAGGACAACCCGCTGCTGTTTTTCTGCGAGCACCGCTTTCGCGTCAGCAAGCAGGGCGAACTCCAGCAACTGGAATAATTCCGCCGCCGGACCTTCGTCTTAACTATCATTCTAAAACAGGCCGGTTTCCGGCCTGTTTGCATTGGGATGACGCAGGTATACTGCTGGC
The DNA here is from genome assembly GCF_017655185.1 of Rahnella sp. ChDrAdgB13. Classification (NCBI taxonomy): domain Bacteria; kingdom Pseudomonadati; phylum Pseudomonadota; class Gammaproteobacteria; order Enterobacterales; family Yersiniaceae; genus Rahnella; species Rahnella sp. ChDrAdgB13. Next base: position 27,719 of record NZ_JAEMGT010000001.1, read on the forward strand.
CGCTAAAAAGAGATTGAGGTTGAAGTGTCGGACGCAGAGTTATGTAACGGGTTTGCAGAAATGAAAGAACACGAACACTGGATGCGATATGCCATGAATCTGGCGCTGAAAGCGCAGGATGAAGGCGAAGTGCCGGTGGGCGCTGTGCTGGTTTTGGACAATCAGGTGATTGGCGAAGGCTGGAACCGGTCTATCGGGCATCATGATCCGACTGCGCATGCGGAAATTATGGCGCTGCGCCTCGGCGGAAGTGCTGTACAAAATTACCGTCTGCTGGACGCCACGCTGTACGTCACGCTTGAGCCTTGCGTTATGTGCGCAGGGGCGATGATCCACAGCCGTATCCGTCGCGTGGTGTATGGCGCAGCGGATGCCAAAACCGGTGCCGCCGGTTCCCTGCTGGACGTTTTGCGCCATCCGGGCATGAATCATCGAGTAGAAATTCTGCCGGGCGTCTTAGCGGAAGAATGTTCCGAACAGCTGAGCGCTTTCTTTCGTTTACGCCGCAGCCAGAAAAAGGCGCTGCGGCTGGCAGAGCGCGCTGCGCAAGCCGGTAATACCTCTGAAGAATAAGCCCGCTCGTTGCTATAAATGCTACGGCGCCAGGGCTTCTTTTGCGTCCACGACCGGATAACCCTGGCCCAGCTGAGCCTGCAACGCCGCTTTCTGCGCCTGTTGCTTCTCTTTCTCCATCAGATACCCGACCAGACTGAGCTGATAGCGGCGGATGTTTTCCACATAATTGTACGCCTGCGTGCCGCGCGCGTAGCCATACGTTGTGCGGCTGAAATAGCGCTTCTGGTTGAGCATCGGCAGACGCTGCTTCACATCGGCCCAGCTGTCCGGATTGGCTTTTTGCTGCGCCGTCAGCTTACGGGCGTCGAGCATGTGGCTGTAACCCATGTTGTATGCTGCCAGCGCAAACCAGATCCGTTCATCTTCGGGAATCGATTCCGGCATCTTATCCATCAGGTGCGACAGATACAGAGCGCCTCCGCGAATACTTTGCTCGGCATCGGTCCGGTCATCGACATTCAGGCCATCCGCTGTGGTGCGAGTCAGCATCATCACGCCGCGCACGCCGGTCGGAGATTTTGCCTGCGGATCCCAATGGGATTCCTGATAGGCAATCGCCGCCAGCAGCCGCCAGTCAATTTTATCCGCGTATTTTTCAAACAGCGGTTGCAAAACCGGCAGCGTACTGTCGATGGCGTTCAGGAAAGTTCGCGTATCGACATAATCAAAATCGCCGACGTGCCCGAGGTATTTCTCCTCAAGTTTCTCCAGCGTACCGTCTTCGGAAATCTGGCTGAAAAAGTCCAGCATCGCCGCAGAAAGGCTGTCGTCATCCGGTTCCTTGCGGTAATACCAGGTCACCGGCTCATCTTCCGTGGCATCAAAAGCCACGGCCAGACGCGGATAAACGCGCTGCATCAGTGCGATGGTGACGGAATCTCCCAGCGTGTAATCCAGTTTGCCGTTCTCAACCTGTTGTAACAGATCGCGCGGCGAAAGTTTGTCCGTCGTGGTCCACGTCAGATTGGGGTATTTTTTGGCGGCAGCTTCCAGCGTCAGGATGTGCGCACTGCCGGCGGAAACCACCAGCGTACCTTTTACATCCGCAAAACTTTTCGGGCGCGCGGCTCCCTGCCGGTAAACCAGTTGCTGAGAAACGGAATAGTATTCCGGCCCGGCACGGTAGTTTTTCAGGCGCGCATTGTTATACACCAGCCCGGAAGCCAGCATGTCGGTTTTGTTGTTGTCCAGATCGTCGAACATGGACTCGATCGTGGTGTGCTGATTCACCACCAGCTTTACGCCCAGATAATCTGCGAAGCGTTTAGCCAGTTCGTAATCGAAGCCGAGATTTCCTTCCGGGGAGTCCATAAAAGTCAGTGGAGAATTGAGCGTGCTTACGCGCAATTCTCCACGGGATTTTATCTGATCCAACTGGTCGCCTTCGCCTCTGTGCCACGGAACGGCAGGCCATAAGGCCAGAGCCAGCAACAGGGCGGCAATCCCCATCAGAACATAGTTAATTTTTAGTCGCGTCAAATAGTTATCTCGCTGCGGCGCTCTTGTTTTTTTACGATGTGCTGTGCAGTTTCTATGGTTATATCCCCAGTGCTGACGCATTTTGCTCAACAAAACGGCAGTCTGCAACATTATTCATATTAACCGCAATATTTATAAGGTTATGAGTGAATATCAATATTCCCGACGCAAACGGTTTCGTATGCCGCAAGCTTTCTTTATAATAGCCCGCGTTTTCCCCCTGTTGCGCCCAATGAAGCACTGTGGTCAGTGTCTTCGAAGACGAGAGATCTGTGATTATGGAAATACTGCGTGGTTCGCCCGCTTTGTCGGCTTTTCGCATTAACAAATTATTATCCCGCTGTCAGGAAGCACGCCTTCCGGTCAATGATATCTACGCCGAATATGTACACTTTGCCGATGTCAGCGCGCCGCTGAATTCGGACGAACAAACCAAGCTGCAACGCCTCCTGAAATACGGTCCTTCTCTCGCTGAACATGCGCCAACAGGTCGTTTACTGCTGGTTACCCCGCGTCCTGGCACCATTTCTCCGTGGTCTTCCAAGGCGACTGATATTGCACACAACTGCGGTTTATCTCAGGTTCTTCGCCTTGAGCGCGGTCTGGCGTTTTATGTTCAGGCTCCTGAACTGACCGAAGCACAATGGTCGCAGCTGGGCGCATTGCTGCATGATCGCATGATGGAAACCGTCTTTGGCAAACTCGAAGACGCCAGCGCGCTGTTCGCGCAGCAACAGCCTGCACCGGTTCAGCATGTCGATATTCTCGGCGAAGGCCGTATCGCGCTGGAAACCGCCAATACCAAACTGGGTCTGGCGCTGGCGCAGGACGAAATTGATTACCTGATGGAGGCCTTTACGTCGTTGGGGCGCAACCCGACTGACATCGAACTGTATATGTTCGCACAGGCAAACTCAGAGCATTGTCGCCATAAAATCTTCAACGCTGACTGGATTATCGACGGCGAAACGCAGCCGAAATCCCTGTTCAAGATGATCAAAAACACCTTCGAACAGACGCCTGATCACGTGCTTTCTGCGTACAAAGATAACGCTGCCGTGATGGAAGGTTCGCAGGTCGGCCGTTTCTACGCCGATGCGAAAGACGGTCTGTACGATTTCCATCAGGAGCAGGCGCACATCCTGATGAAGGTTGAAACCCATAACCACCCGACGGCGATCTCTCCGTGGCCGGGTGCGGCGACAGGTTCCGGCGGCGAAATCCGTGACGAAGGCGCAACCGGTCGCGGTGCAAAACCGAAAGCCGGTCTGGTCGGTTTCTCGGTTTCTAACCTGCGTATTCCGGGCTTCGAACAGCCGTGGGAAGAAGATTTCGGTAAGCCGGATCGTATCGTTACCGCGCTGGATATTATGACTGATGGCCCGCTGGGCGGCGCAGCCTTCAACAACGAATTTGGTCGTCCGGCGCTGCTGGGATACTTCCGTACTTACGAAGAAAACGTCAACAGCCACAATGGCCCTGAGCTGCGCGGTTATCACAAACCGATCATGCTGGCGGGCGGTATCGGCAACATCCGTGCTGATCACGTGCAGAAAGGTGAAATCACCGTTGGCGCGAAACTGATTGTGCTCGGCGGCCCGGCGATGAATATCGGTCTGGGCGGCGGTGCGGCTTCTTCAATGGCCTCCGGCCAGTCTGACGCGGATCTGGATTTTGCTTCCGTACAGCGCGACAACCCGGAAATGGAACGCCGTTGCCAGGAAGTGATCGACCGCTGCTGGCAGCTCGGTGAAGCTAACCCGATTCTGTTTATCCATGACGTGGGCGCTGGCGGTTTATCCAACGCGATGCCGGAACTGGTCAGCGACGGCAACCGCGGCGGCCGCTTCCAGCTGCGTGACATCCTGAACGACGAACCGGGCATGAGCCCGCTGGAAGTCTGGTGTAACGAATCGCAGGAACGTTACGTCATGGCGGTTGCACCGGCTCAGCTGGCGCAGTTCGATGCGATCTGTAAACGCGAGCGCGCACCGTACGCGGTGATCGGTGAAGCCACAGAAGAAATGCATCTGTCTCTTGAAGACAGCCATTTCGATAACCAGCCGATTGATATGCCGCTGGACGTACTGCTGGGTAAAACCCCGAAAATGACCCGTGACGTCACCACGCTCAAAGCGAAGGGAGATGATCTCAACGGCGAAAATATTCAGATTGCCGAAGCGGTAAACCGCGTGCTGCATCTGCCTGCTGTGGCGGAGAAAACCTTCCTGATCACCATCGGCGACCGCACCGTGACCGGTATGGTTGCACGCGATCAGATGGTGGGACCGTGGCAGATCCCGGTGGCTGACTGCGCGGTCACTACCGCCAGCCTCGACAGCTATCACGGTGAAGCGATGTCTCTGGGCGAACGTGCGCCAATCGCCTTGCTGGACTTTGCCGCTTCCGGCCGCATGGCCGTCGGTGAAGCACTGACGAACCTGGCCGCGGTCGAAATCGGCAGCCTGAAACGCGTTAAGCTTTCTGCTAACTGGATGTCTGCGGCCGGCCACCCGGGCGAAGATGCCGGTTTGTATGCCGCGGTGAAAGCGGTGGGCGAAGAGCTTTGCCCGGCACTGGGTATCACCATTCCGGTGGGCAAAGACTCCATGTCGATGAAAACCCGCTGGCAGGAAGGCAACGAACAACGCGAGATGACGTCACCGTTGTCTCTGGTCATCACGGCATTTGCCCGCGTCGAAGACGTGCGTCATACCGTGACGCCGCAACTGCGCACCGATAAAGGCGACACCGCATTGCTGCTGGTGGATCTGGGTGCCGGTCACAACGCACTGGGCGCGACGGCGCTGGCGCAGGTTTATCGTCAGCTCGGCAACACGCCAGCGGATGTGCGCAGTGCTGAACTGCTAGGTGGCTTCTTCAACGCCATGCAGGCGCTGGTTTCTGAACAGAAACTGCTGGCCTACCATGACCGTTCCGACGGTGGTTTGCTGGTCACGCTGGCGGAAATGGCCTTTGCCGGTCACTGCGGCCTGACGGCGGATATCGCCGCTCTGGGCAACGATTCTCTGGCGGCGCTGTTTAACGAAGAACTGGGTGCAGTGATTCAGGTTCGCGCTTCTGACCGTGAAGCCGTCGAACATACGCTGGCACAGTTTGGGCTGGCTGACTGCACGCATTACCTCGGTACTGTTGAAACCGGTGACCGCTTCATCATCACGCAGGACGATAAGCCGGTGTACAGCGAAAGCCGCACCACGTTGCGTACCTGGTGGGCAGAAACCACCTGGCAGATGCAGCGCCTGCGCGATAACCCCGAATGTGCCGATCAGGAACATCAGGCCAAAACCAGCGATCTTGATCCTGGCCTGAACGTGAAACTGAATTTCGCGCCGGACGAAGATGTGGCTGCGCCTTATATTGTGAAAGGTGCGCGTCCGAAAGTGGCCGTGCTGCGTGAGCAGGGCGTTAACTCCCACGTTGAAATGGCGGCGGCTTTCCATCGCGCCGGTTTCGATGCGGTTGACGTGCATATGAGCGATTTGCTGGCCGGTCGTCGTGATTTGCAGGACTTCCATACGCTGGTTGCGTGCGGCGGTTTCTCTTACGGTGACGTGCTGGGCGCGGGCGAAGGCTGGGCGAAGTCTGTCCTGTTCAACGACCGCGTGCGTGAAGAGTTCGCTGAATTCTTCCACCGTCCGCAGACTCTGGCGCTGGGCGTGTGTAACGGTTGCCAGATGATGTCGAATCTGAAAGAACTGATCCCGGGCGCTGAACACTGGCCGCGCTTTGTGCGCAACCTGTCTGATCGCTTTGAAGCGCGTTTCAGCCTGGTAGAAGTGACCGCCAGCCCGTCAATGTTCATGCAGGGCATGGCCGGTTCACGTATGCCAATCGCCGTTTCCCATGGCGAAGGCCATGTGGAAGTGCGTGATGCTGCGCATCTGGCACAGATCGAACACAGCAATCTGGTGGCGCTGCGTTTTGTCGACAACAACGGTCAGGCGACTGAAAACTATCCGGCCAACCCTAACGGTTCTCCGAACGGTATCACCGCAGTCACTAACCTCTCAGGCCGCGTCACCGTCATGATGCCGCACCCTGAGCGTGTCTTCCGCACCGTCAGCAACTCATGGCACCCGGAAGAGTGGGGTGAAGACAGCCCGTGGATGCGCATGTTCCGCAACGCGCGTAAACAGCTGGGCTAATCATTAAAAAGCTTCAGTAATAAAAATCCGTAGTGCGAAAGCCTGCGGATTTTTTTATGTCTGAATATCAAAAAATAAACTAATCATGATATTAATTTCGTGAGTGTAAGAAGATATGTCAAAAACGGCCGCTGGGTAAATTTGTAACCGGCTGTTTTACAATGAAATAGCATATCTGGGTCTCAGTAGTTTATATTTACTGAATATATTATTAAATATTTATATATGTTAAGCGCCATATAATGCCCTGGTCAACTCAACAGGGCATTTACGCCAATGGAAAATATAATCTCCGCGAATTCTCGCGCAATACTCTCTTATTCACTTTTGACGTGTACATTATTAATGTCAATTAATGGACAGGCGCAGGAAAATGTTGCTAATTATCAGCAGCAGGAAATGTCTTCACAAGAAAATAATGACGGGCTGTGGTCTTCATTTAAAAATAATATCGCTGAAACCTGGAATAAACCTCAACAGCAAGATCTCTTTATTCCGGTATTAACCCGCCATAATCGTCACACGCACAGTAAAAAACAAATTGACGGATATAATGAACATCCGTGGGGAGGCGGTTACGGCGTTTCACGTTATGACGATAAAGGAAACTGGCACGCGCTTTATGCCATGGCGTTTAAAGATTCCTTTAATCATTGGGAACCCGTTGCCGGATATGGATATGAAAAGATATGGCAGCCTTTCAGCGATCAGGAATTTCGCCTGGGAGCCGGATACATTGCTGCCATCTCTGCACGTGACAACTATGATTACGTGCCTTTCCCTATGGTGTTACCGCTGGTGTCTGCCGGATATTCGCGGGTGACATTCCAGGCGACCTACGTGCCGGGGACGAATACAAAAGGAAATGTTCTGTTTGGCTGGTTCCGCTTTCAGTTTTAACTGAATTTCTTTACTTAATAAATACCTTTATTAAATTTAAAACAGTCAGAAGCATTACAGACTATTCTGATAATTTAAGTCTCCACCCCTTAATTTTCAGGGAATTAAGTGTCTAAACGTTTTTTGTTACAACCCTGTTTAACCTGTTTTCTTATGCTTTGTTTATGATATTGCTTCGATAAGGAGTGACGTTGAATATGGTAAATAAGAAAAATCTCAGGGATGTCGGTTTATTAATGTCTGTAATTTTTAGCCCAAACCTGTGGGCCAACAACAGTGGAATACATCCGGTCAGCGATCCGGATACCGTGCAATACAAATCGCTGGCAGCCAATGTCTGGTCCGATTTTAAAGACAAAGTCTCCACCACCTGGAATGACTCTGATTCTCAGGATTTGTATCTGCCGGTTATTACCTGGCATAACCGGCTGACCTACGATAAAGAGAAAACTGACAAATATAACGAGCGACCATGGGGCGGCGGTTACGGTATTTCCCGTTATGATGATAAAGGAAACTGGAACGGCATTTATTTTATGGCGTTTAAAGACTCGCACAATAAATGGGAGCCGATCGGCGGTTATGGCTGGGAGAAAATATGGACACCTGCGCAGGATAAAGATTTCCGTTTAGGTCTGGGTTATACGGCCGCCGTGACGGCGCGTGATGACTATAAATATATTCCTATTCCTATCGTTTTACCGCTGGCCTCCATCGGTTATAACAAGCTGACTTTCCAGGCCACGTATATTCCGGGAACCTACAACAACGGCAACGTGTTCTTCGCCTGGCTGAGGTATCAGTTCTGATGCTCTGCATTGTTACACTTTTGTGACAGTGCAGGCCGGGGTTGTGAGCACGATCTCCCTCTTTTTCTCAATATTCACCTATGCTGAAAATTCACCGCACTTATCAATCTGTTGAACGCAGAATGAGTGCGGTACTTTTTTTATTTCAGGGAATATTCATAAAGAGGAACACTCGTGAAAACAACGTCGCGTTATCTCGCTTTAACCGCACTTGCCTGCTTGTTACCACTCTCACTGCCCGCCGCTCAGGCCGCACAATCCGATAACCTGGAACTGCAACAGGTGCTGGTTCTCAGCCGTCACGGCATCCGTGCACCGCTGGTGAATTATGGTGATGTCCTGGCGGAATCTACCACGCACACCTGGCCGGTCTGGAAAACAGAAGGGGGTTTACTGACCCCGAAAGGCGGCCAAATCTCCGAGCATATGGGGCATTACCTTCGCGCATGGCTGGCGAAAGATAAGCTTCTGCCTGCTGCGGGTTGCCCGGAAACTCAGCAGGTTTTCGCCTATGCCAACAGCCTGCCGCGTACAATTGATACCGCGAAACATATCACTACCGGCGCATTTCCTGGCTGTGATGTGCCGGTCATCAACCGTGTAGAAATTGGCAAAATGGATCCGGTATTCAACCCGATCATTACCGCCGAAGTGAATGACAGTTTTAAAACCAGTGCGCTGAATTCCATCAGCCAGCACGCGGGCGAGGGCGGTTTGCCGGGCCTGAATCAGCGTCTGAAGCCGAACTATGCGTTGCTCGAAAATATTCTCGATTATAAAAACAGCAAAATCTGCAAAGAGAAACAGCAATGCGATCTGGCGTCTCAGCCTTCGGATGTAGTGCTGACGCAGGGTAAAGAACCGGGAATTACCGGGCCGTTGCGTATGGCAACCGGTGCGGCAGATGCATTCATGCTCCAGTATTACGAAGGTTTCCCGCTGAAGGATGTAGCGTGGGGGAAAATCAGCACAGACGATCAGTGGACGAAACTGGAAACCATCAAAAATCTGTATCACGAAACGCTGTTTGGCTCTCCGGCGATTGCTGCCAATGCCGCGAAGCCTTTACTGACGTTCATCTCCGGCGCGCTTGATCCGAAACAGGCCTCGACCGCGGATGAGAAAGCTGCACAGCAGGCAAAACTGGCTCTGCTGGTCGGGCATGATTCGAACATCGCTTCATTGCTTGCGGCACTGAAAACGCAGGATTACACCCTGCCGGGACAATTTGAACGTACGCCAATCAGCGGTACGGTGGTTTTCCAGCGCTGGCATGACAAGAAAGCGGATAAAGATCTGATGAAGATCGAATACGTTTATCCGACAGCACGTCAGATCCGTAACAACGTAGCCCTGAGCCTGAAAAATCCTCCTGAGCGCGTCACGTTGCAAATCGAAGGCTGCAAAGTGGATAAGCAGGGCTTCTGCCCGATGGAACAGTTCACTCAGGCCGTACGGAAAGATTTGCAGGGCTGAGCCGGCTTTAACCGCTAACTGGCAATAGATAGTGTTTTAAGTTAGTTAGCGGCAGCAAACTGTCATCCGATAATGTGCCGACGTTTTCTTACTCCGGCACATTATGGCGTCCTCTTCTTTCTATCTTAGCCCGCACCAACGGGGCGAAATTAAAGCGCGTTCCCGCAGCCTTTGGTGGCGGCTGGAAATACCGACGTGGTGCCTGATTTTCGCCATTTACGGTGGCTGGTTTTCCGTGGTGTTCTTCTGGAACAGCCTCGGTCCGTGGCTCGGCACGCCTTTGCTCATCGGGTTTACCGCCTGGTATATGTCGCTGCAACACGAACTTATTCACGGCCATCCCACACGTAAAGCCTGGCTGAACCAGCTGCTCGGCACCTTGCCGCTGGCGGTCTGGTATCCCTACGGGCTTTACCGCGACACGCATTTGCAGCATCACAAAAATGAACATCTGACGATCCCCGGTGACGATCCCGAAGCCTATTATTTCAGCCGCAGAAGCTGGGAAAGCCTGACGCCTGCGATGACAGCCGTTGTCCGTCTGCGCAATACCTTGCCTGGCCGGATGATACTCGGCCCGCTGATGGATATTTTCAGCACGCTGACCGGCGCACTGCTGGCCGTCTTTCGCGGTGAATGGCGTACCGTCTCGATGTGGCTGGTTCATGGGATTTTGCTGGCGCTGTTGCTGGTCTGGATGGCGCGCCAGGGGGTATCTCCGGGCTGGTTTGTGCTGGCAATCAGCTATCCGGCCCTGAGCCTGACAAAAGTGCGCTCGTTCTATGAGCATCGCGCTGAATACTCACCCGAAACACGTTCCACGCTCAACGAAGCCGGTTTTGTCTGGCGCCTGTTATTTCTGAATCTCAACTATCATCTGGTACATCATGATTTGCCGGGCGTGCCGTGGTTTGCGCTGAGGCAGATATATTTTGCTGACCGCGATGCGTATATCCGGCGCAGCGAAGGGTTTGTCGTAAAAGGCTACCGCGAGTGGTTCCGGCAGCATACGCGCGCGCCGGTCGCGGTGGAAATGCATCCGTTTGCTGCGGGGGATCCGGCAGCAGAAAACGGTCACAGCGACTATGATTATCAGCAGGACACCCCCTGACGGAGCTGCCAGATCATGCTGATGTCTTTACCGATGTACGCCATTTCTCCGCTGGACGTGGAAATTTTCACCGTCGCTTTACTGGGTAAACTCAAGCGGCTGGGCATGAAACCGCTGCCGGTTTCACTGAGCTGGCCGACGAATTTGCTGGCGCACTGGCAGAATAAAGATTTGTTGCTGAGCCAGACCTGCGGTTTCCCGCTGGTGGAAAGCCTGCCGCAGGTGCAGCTGGTTGGCACATTCAGTTACCGTGCGCCCGGTTGTGATGGTTTTCGCTACCGCAGCTTTCTGCTGGCGCGTGAAGAACACAGCGGCTTACATCTGACCAGCTTTCGCCATCGCAGGCTGGCTTTCAACAGCACAGATTCGCAGTCAGGCTACAACAGCCTGCGCGCACTGGTTGCGCCGCTGGCCGAAAACGGAAAATACTTCTCTGAGGCGCTGGCAACCGGCAGCCATCTCGAATCACTTCTGTACGTGCAGCAGCATAAAGCCGACATTGCGGCGATTGACTGCGTGACTCTCGAACTGCTGCGTCGCACCGATCCTGAACGGGTCAGCGGGCTGGTTGTCGTCGGGCAAACGGCTGCCGTGCCGGGGCTTCCGCTGATCACCTCCGCGCAGACGTCCCCTGAACATCTGGCGATGCTGAGACAGGCATTGCATGAAGTTTCCCGCGAACCGGTGAGTAAACCGTTGCTGATTGAAGCGTTTACCGAGGTGCCGCGACCGGCGTATGAAGTGATCAGGCAGATGAAAAGAATTGCTGAGGAGTTTGGCGTGCGTGAGCTGATGCCGGAATCTGTCAGCTAAAAAAACCGGGCTTCAGCGTCCGGTTTTGTCTGTCAGATCCCGCGGATAATCAGTGCGTTTCTATCGGGAAATCTTCGTTCACATCGCCCCATTCGGCCCATGAACCGTCATACAACAGCACATCTTTCACGCCCAGCGCGTCAAGCCCGAAAGCCAGCGCCGCGGCGGTAACGCCGGAACCGCAGCTGGTGATCACCGGTTTATTCAGATCCACCCCCAACCGTTCAAATGTTGCTTTCAGCTCCTGCGGCGATTTCATGCGACCTTCCTGCGTCAGTTCGGTAAACGGTACGCTGAGGCTCTGTGGAATATGCCCGCCGTGCAGTCCCGGACGCGGTTCCGGTGCTTCGGCTTTGAAACGCGCCTGCGAGCGTGCATCGATAATCTGCACTTTACCGATGGAATCTTTCACCTGCTGCGCGCTGGCGACGACCGGGCGCACCAGTCTGGCATTGAACGTCGACGGCACGCGGGTGTGTTCGCCGCTCTGAGTTGGTTTACCTTCGGCAATCCAGGCATTCAGCCCGCCATCGAGCACGCGCACGCTTTTCGCGCCGAAACTGGTCAGCATCCACCAGACACGCGGGGCGGAGAACAAATCCCCTTCATCGTAAAGCACGATGGTTTGCGTATCGGCCACGCCAAGGCGGCTCATCGACGCGGAGAATTCTTCTGCTGTTGGCATCATGTGCGGCAGGCCGGTGGTGCAGTCGGAAATACTGTCGACCTCGACATAAATGGCGCCGGGAATGTGCGCCTCGAGATATTTGCCATGAAAATCAATCGGCGGAGTAATACCCGGTTTCGATTTACGGCAATCGATAATGACCACGTCCGGTGAATTCAGATTCTTCGCCAGCCAGTCGGTAGAAACGGTATGGGTAGAGAAAGTCATGTTCTGTTGCCTTATCTTTTTTGTGGAGCCAGCCTCAGAGATCGCCGGGGATCAGGGAATACATCCAGGCGTCGCGCGGCTGACCATGATAATAAAGCCGGTTGCGGTGTAAACCTTCGGACGTCGCGCCCGCTTTTTCCGCGACGCGGCGGCTGCCGTCATTGCCGTCCATCGCGACGATTTCCAGTCGCGTCAGTTCGAGCTCTTTAAACGCGAACTGCGCCGTGGCCCTGACCGCCAGCGTGGCCAGACCCTGACCGGTATAACCGGTGCGGATCCAGTAGCCGAGATTAGAAAACTTATAATCCTGACTGATGCGGTTGATGCCCACGCTGCCAATCAGATTGCCGGTGGCGCGTTCAAACAGACAGAAATTGAATTCTGTGCCGCGATGACGTTTGTGCTCGCTGTCGGTGAGATATTTCCGGCTGTCTTCCAGCGAATATTTATCTGTGCACCAGGATTCCCACTCGCCAATCTCGGCGACGGAAGCCTGAACGGCAGCAAAATGCGTGATCGCTTCCAGTTCGGTTGCGGCGCGGATCTCGATTTTTTCGTCCTGATAAATCTGGCGTGTCATCATCTGCGGTGTCCTGGAAGCCGGAAATCATCTATGAAACCAATCAAATCAGCCTCACATATCCGGCCGCTGGATGTCAATTAGCGTAGAGATCAAATAAGTGAGAAAAAACAGCAGGCTATCCGTCAGCGCAATTCAGCTTTCCGGCACCAGCATCACCAGTTTGCAATCGGCATAACCCGCCGGGAAAAACGTTTGCTGCCGGTACCGCGTTTCGCCGCTGAGCGGGTGGTTAAAACGCCGCGCGCCGCCTTCGCGCGCCAGCACTTCCTGTTGCGTCCACCACTGATTGAATTCGCTGCTTTGCCCGCGCAGGCTGATCACTTTCTGACGCACGGCGTCGGAATGAGCGTAATGGCTGGTCTCCGCACGAAATTCTGCCACCACGCGTTTAGCGCGTTCTGCCCAGTCGGGTACCAGCTGCCGGGAAAGCGGATGCAGAAACATAAAATCCAGCAGATTAGGCCGTTCAACTTTTCCCAGCCAGCCGCTGAATAGCGCACCTGCGGGGGGATTCCACGCCAGCACATTCCAGCAGCTGTCGAGCAGATAACCGGGTCCTGTGATCTGATTGACGCAATTTTTCAGGCTGTCATCCGGTGCGCCAGAGAGGGGCACGGCAAGCGGATCTTTCACCGACGCAAGACTGAACAAATATTCGCGGGCGGCCGGTTCCATTTGCAGTGATTTCGCCAGCCTGTCAAGCGTGGCGGCAGAAATAGACACATCGCGCCCCTGCTCAATCCAGGTATACCACGTGGCGCTGATGCCGCTGATTTGTGCCAGCTCCTCGCGCCGCAGCCCGCTGGTTCTGCGTCGTGCAGAACCGGGAAGGCCCACCATTTCCGGCGTGACGCGTTCGCGATGCGTGCGTAAAAAGGCGCCTAAAGCTCCCGGGCCGCTGAGCGACTCTACGTTATCAATCATATTTTTTCTCAGGCTGGAAGTAACTCATACCAGTATAAATGCTCATATTGTACCCGTATAGAACAATGCCTATAGTGATTTTGAGGTCATCTGAAACCGGCGTTTCGACGAAAATAATAAGGCAAACAGGAGCAATGAAAATGACAACAAATACCCACAGTCAGGCGGTCGATAAGCAATTTGGTTCGCAGGCGCAAAATTACCTGACGAGCGCCGTTCACTCGCAGGGCGCAGATTTACAACGTCTGGCCGTTTTACTGGCGCCATTCCCGGATGCGCAGGTCATTGATCTGGGCTGTGGCGCAGGGCACGCCAGTTTTGTTGCAGCGCGCGCCGTAAAAAATGTGATTGCCTATGATTTGTCGGCGCAAATGCTGGAAGTGGTGGCGCAGGCGGCGAAAGATAAGCAACTGGAAAATATCACCACTCAGCAGGGGGTGGCAGAATCACTGCCGTTCGCCAGCGCCAGTGCAGATATCATTATCAGCCGGTATTCCGCGCACCACTGGCACGATGTCGGGCTGGCGCTGCGTGAAGTGGCGCGTGTGCTGAAACCGGGCGGCAAATTTATCATGATGGACGTGGTGTCGCCGGGGCATCCGCTGCTGGATATCTATCTGCAAACGGTCGAGGTTTTGCGCGACACCTCGCACGTCCGCAACTATTCTCCGGGCGAATGGCTGGAAATGGCGTCCGGAGCCGGTCTGATTGCCGGCGAAGTCACCACCGACCGTCTGGTGCTGGAATTCACCAGCTGGATTGCCCGCATGCGCACGCCGGAGCATTTCTCCGTCGCCATCCGCGAGTTGCAAAAAAAGATGTCAGACGACGTTGCCCGCCACTTTGAGATCCAGCCCGACGGTTCGTTTACCAGCGACATTATGATGCTGGTGGCTTCTAAGGGGTAAAGTGCCTGAAAGGGGTTTCGCCCTCCGGTGAGAGGAGGGCGGAAGCTATGCTGCGCTATTTCTTCCCGAACATCTTCTTCCCGAGCATTACCAGTGCCAGAACGGCGGCACCGACGATAAGGCCGACCACTAAATCCGTTGCGCCGGTTATCAGCGTGTTGATCCAGCTTTCGTGGCCGTGGGTCAGCGGTTCAATCAGGCTGTGCATAAACGGCAAACCGTGGCTGATAATACTGCCGCCCACCAGGAACATCGCGATTGTGCCAACGACAGAAAGGGTTTTCATCAGCCACGGGGCGGCGTTCACGATGACGCGGCCGAACGCGCGTACGCCATTCATCACACTGCTCTCGCCCGACAGCTTACTGAGATACAAACCCGCGTCGTCAATTTTGACTATCGCGCCGACCAGCCCGTAAACGCCGATGGTCATGGCGACGGCAATCAGCACCATAACGGTGACCTGATTGATAAACGGCGCGGATGAGACGATACCCAGCGAAATCACGATAATTTCAGCAGAAAGAATGAAATCGGTACGTACGGCACCTTTTACCTTTTCTTTCTCCCGTTTTTTGGCATCGGCCTCATCTTTTACCTGCGGTGTCGCCGGTTTCTCTTCATGATGATCGCCGGGCATCAGTTTGTGCGCGATTTTCTCGAAGCCTTCGTAACATAAGTACGCACCGCCAATCATCAGCAGCGGCGTAATTGCCCACGGAATGAACGCGCTGATCAGCAGCGCCAGCGGTACCAGAATGGCCTTATTGACCATCGAACCTTTTGCCACCGCCCAGACAATCGGCAATTCCCGGTCGGCTTTAACACCGGAAACTTGTTGCGCGTTCAGTGCCAGATCGTCTCCCAACACACTGGCTGTTTTTTTTGCCGCGACCTTACTCATTGCGGCTACATCATCAAGTATGGATGCAATATCGTCGATCAAGGCCAGAAGGCTGCCACCCGCCATAAACACTCCCTTATGTCCCGGTCATCATTCCGCAGAGAAGATGCAGGGAATTTTGTTGTTAAAATCAGTTTTCGCACACGCGAAAACCGTTCTTCTGTCGCCACGGCTGTGCAGGTGATCACGGCGACAGGTAAAACCCTAAAAAATAATCATAACAGCGATTGCACTCTCTCGTCGATTTGTGCGAATGTTGTGCGGGTTATAAATAACTTTGAAAACTCTCCATACTTTCTCCATTAAATATCTTTGAATTTCGGCCAGTTATCTGGCAGGAAATGTTTACTTTCATTCTCTCCTTATTTTTACCACAATGGTTAAACTTCTTTACGTTGCATTACGTCCCCTTTCATTGATTCGCCGATAATTAATTCAACGGATTACTTCCGCTCCATTAATTAACGAAACTAACAAAAGAAAGGTGCGTATTATGAAACTCTTACCTATGTTTACTGCAGCTGTAATTACCGTCGCTTCATTCTCAGCACTTGCCGCAACGCCTATCTCTGAAATGCAGGCGCAAAGTGGTAACTACCAGTCACTGGGTATGGTTTCAGTGAGTGCACCAAGCACAGTCCCTGGCAGCCTGCATGACCAGCTGGAACAGATTGCCAGCGATAAAGGCGCGACACATTACCGCGTAGTCGGTGCCGGTACTCCCGGTGATTCCAGCCTGACCCGTGCGAACGTTGAGCTGTATAAATAACATTAAAATTATCTGCTGATAACGAAAAATTTTTTATTAAGACGTTATTTAGCTAATAAGTGTGAGAAGGCCAATGTCACCTGACATTGGCCTTTTAATTATTTGTGCCACCTCTGTTATTTTTGACCTTTTTGAGAATCATCCCATGTGATTTTTCTGAGTTAAAACTTTCTGATGTTTATTCCCCTTATTAATCATTTCTTAAGAATTTTTTGGCTTAATGGGGGTCTGATTCCTCAGGAGGAGTTAATATGTTGAATACCGCAAGAATGACAATTAAGAACACCGGTCTTTCGCTTCAGAACCAGTTTTTTTATCTGCAGAATTTTATTACCTCACCACGGACGATGGGGACGCTGATGCCGTCCTCGCCATGGTTGTGCCATGCGATGCTGAGCCAGATTGACTGGACGACGTCGCTGGATATCGCAGAGCTGGGCGCCGCAGATGGCGTACTGACCCGGCGGATCCTCAGCCGGATGCGCGCTGATGCGAAGCTGGAAGCGTTTGAAATTCAGCCCGCGTTTGTCCGAAAGCTTAATCAGATGGAAGACCGGCGTTTGCAGGTGATGGCGCATTCTGCCGAGCACATGAGCACGGATTATGACGCAGTGTTTTCGTGCCTGCCGCTGTTGTCGATGCCGGTGCGAACCAGCATAAAGATTTTGCAAAAAACGCAGCAGCAGCTGAAAAGCAAAGACGGCGTGCTGGTTCTGTTTCAGTACAGCCAGATGTCTGAGAAACTGCTGTCGCGCTATTTCACCTGGAAAAAAATCCGCGTGGTGAAGAATTTTCCACCGGCCATTGTGTATATCTGTAAACCCCGCTGATACAGCCACTTAGACATTCTTGCTGTCTGAGAGGTTTGCAGGGCATTGCGCTACAAGGATTTTTCAGTATGATGCCCTGAATGGCGTAAATAAAACGCTACAGAAGCTTCACCGGCAGGTGACAAAAATCTGCCAGTGAGGCTTTTTTGTTGTACTATCTCGCGAGTACAGCGCAAACCAGTACACCAGACCACTTTTTGCGACAAAGACTTCATATTGATGATGGATTTTCATCAGGTGAGATACGGGACTTTCGGGGAATAAAGGATAGCGGTAATGACACAACCCATTTTCATGGTAGGCGCGCGTGGCGCGGGTAAAACGACAGTTGGCAGTGAGCTTGCAAAAGCGCTGGGCTACAAATTTGTCGATACCGATCTGTACCTGTTACGCACCTCAGGCCTCAGCGTGGCGGATATTGTCGACCGTGAAGGCTGGGAGGGGTTCCGTCGCCGTGAAACCGAAGCCCTGAAAGCTGTCTGCTCACCGCTGACTGTGATCGCGACCGGGGGCGGCGCGGTGCTGGCGCAGGAAAACCGTGATTTTATGCGGGAAGCCGGAACGGTTATTTATCTGCGTTCACCAGCAACGACGCTGGCAAATCGTCTGGAAGATGCTCCGCAGGAAGATCAGCGTCCGACACTGACCGGCAGGCCTATCACCGAAGAAATGTTGCAGGTGCTGAACGAACGCGAAACGCTGTATCAGGAAGCCGCTCACCACGTGGTGGATGGTACTCAGGATCCTGCGCGGGTAGTGAATTCTGTCATGAATGCACTGGCGT
This sequence comes from Rahnella sp. ChDrAdgB13, assembly GCF_017655185.1. Taxonomy (NCBI): domain Bacteria; kingdom Pseudomonadati; phylum Pseudomonadota; class Gammaproteobacteria; order Enterobacterales; family Yersiniaceae; genus Rahnella; species Rahnella sp. ChDrAdgB13. The sequence goes on from NZ_JAEMGT010000001.1 coordinate 45,649, forward strand.
TGCCGATGGCGCGCTAACGTCATCGGCGGTAAAACGTCATCACGACGGGTCCTCTGAGGCCCGTTTTTTTTGCCTGAAATCCGGTGTTAAGCTGTAAACAAAACGGGCCATATCTCGTGACAGGGATCACAGTCGCCTAAGTATTGTACTGGTGTATGAGCGGGCGTAAACTAATAACTCAGGTGATTACTTAGACGCAGCGCCGTGACGCTGAAAACCCACAACGGACCCGATGATGAAACCCCTGATGTCTTTCTTTAACCAGCACAGTAAAGCCATGCCCGCAATCTGGTCGATCACGATCATTCTGGTCGAAGCTTCGATCGCGTTGTATATTTTGCGTAATATTTAATCAAAATAATCTGCTGAGTTTTACATCGTTCACTTCATAAATACTCGGCATTCATTTCCCTCTCCTCGCCATTCGATTGCTTTAGGAATTTCTTTAAGCATATTCATTTATCTGTCTTCTTCTGGCGGTTAAATAAACGTCTTGACGCTGACACGTATCAGCTTTAGTTTTTATTTAACTTAACAGGAACCCTGTTCCATATACCGGAACTTACTCCTTTATGACCACTTTAGAAAATGCGGCTGCGGTGCTGAAGTTATTTTCAACCCAGGGGATCCGGCAGGGACATCCCGGCTTGTCATTCAGTGACGTGGTCGAAAATTTAAAATTACCGAAAAGTACCGTTTCACGTTTACTGATGACGATGGAAACGCAAGGGCTTTTGGAACGCGATCAGGACAGCCGCTTATACCGGATCGGTAAATTATTGCTGGCAGTCTCCAGCCATTATTTATCCGTGCCGCTGGTGGATTCTGTTTCACCGTATATGACGCAACTGAGTCAGTTGACGCAATGCACGGGCTATGTGTCGATGCTGGAAGGGCGCGACATTATGGTCATGCGTATGTTCCCCGGCAGAACCTATTTACAAGTAGTGACGCCAGCCGGAAGCCTGCTGCCAGCGCATGAGACCGCCATTGGCCGTGCGATCCTGGCACGTTTTAGCGACGAAGACGTGGTTCAGCGTTTTAACGGGGAATATCAGGTTAACTCCGTCAATTCCCCTGCAAATATGGATCTTCTTTTGACCAGGCTGGCGGAAGTCCGGCAGACAGGATTATCGTTTGCCAATAATGAAACGCTTCAGGGCATCAGTTCTTTAGCGACCAGCATTTTTAATAAACACAGAAATGAAACGGTAGGGCTTTGTTTGTCATTCCCTTCTCCCGAACAGGGTAAAAATATTCCGAAAGGCATAAAAGAAGGATTAATTGCTGTGACCCGGCAAGTCGCCGAAAAATTGGGTGATGAGTACTGGCAATGATTTTTCATCGCAAGGACCAGTAACGGACCCGGATTATTTATTCATTTTTAGCCAACACCAGGGGCCTTATGTCAGACCAACGTGCAAAAGATAATAAGGAAAATCCGCTAAAGGATATTGGCACGCTCATCGTGATGATTATTCTGTCTATTTTAGGCGCTATCATCGGGGTCCAGTTAATAACGACGTTAGGTGTTACGCCTAATACCTCTATTATCGGCGCGCTGTTTGCCATGCTGCTGGCCCGCATTCCGATGCAGGCTTTTCAGCGCTACCGTTCAATCCACACCCAGAATCTGGCGCAAACCGTCATTTCTTCCGCAACTTTTGGCGCAGCAAATAGCCTGCTGATGCCGATTGCCGTGCCTTATGTTCTCGGACAGCCGCAGCTGATTATGCCGATGTTTATCGGTGTTGCCGCCGCGATGCTGCTGGACGCCTATCTGCTTTACCGCCTCTTCGATACCAAAGTTTTCCCGGCCAGTAACGCCTGGCCTCCGGGCGTGGCGGCGGCGGAAGCGATCAAAGCCGGCGATAACGGCGGGCGTCAGGCGTGGTTGCTGGTGGCGGGCGTGGTGATCGGGCTCGGTGGCGCGGTACTGAAAATTCCGATGGCGGCGTTTGGGACGGCATTCATCGGTAATATCTGGGCGCTCAGTATGTTCGGCATCGGATTGCTGATCCGCGCTTACGCACAACCGGTGGCCGGGCTGGATCTTAATGCCCTGTACATTCCGCACGGCATGATGGTCGGCGCGGGGCTGGTTTCGCTGATTCAGGTGATTCAGGTGGTTCGCGCTAAAAATGCCGATGCACGCACGACGTTTACCCAGCCGGCGAAAGAAGTGCGTACGGCGCTGGGGTTGGGCGCATTCGGCTATATCGCGATTGCTGCGTTGCTGGCACTGGCCGGGGGGTTATACAGCGAAATGTCCGTCGGCATGCTGATTGCGTTCGTGGCTTACGCCGCCTTTGCCGCTTTCTTCCACGAGCTGATCGTCGGCATTGCGGCCATGCATTCCGGCTGGTTCCCGGCGTTTGCCGTGGCGCTGATCACGTTGATTATCGGCATTCTGATTGGTTTCCCGCCGCTGGCACTTTGCGTGCTGACCGGCTTTACCGCCGCGACCGGCCCGGCGTTTGCCGATATGGGCTTCGACCTGAAAGCCGGATTCATTCTGCGCGGTTATGGTAAAGACTTACGGGCCGAACTGACGGGGCGTCGCATTCAGTTATTCGCCGCGTTGCTGGCTTTTATCATTGCGATCCCTGTGGTGTGGTACGCCCATTACGGCTACTTCGCACAGGATCTGGTGCCGCCGGTGGCGCGCGTTTACGCCAAAACCATTCAGGCCGGTGCTCAGCCGGGTATTGCCCACAGCCTGCTTATCTGGGCGATTCCGGGCGCGCTGATTCAGCTGATTGGCGGCCCAAAACGCCAGCTCGGCGTACTGCTGGCGACCGGGCTTCTGATCAACAGCGTGATGGCGGGCTGGGCGGTAGTCTGCGGTATCGTGCTGCGCATCATCATTATTCGTATCTGGGGTGAAAAAGGGCGTACGCCAATGGAAGTGCTGGCGGCAGGTTTTATTGCCGGTGACGCACTTTACAGCTTCTTCACCTCGGTTTTCAGTGCCAAAAAGTAAAGCGTTATTGCCAACACCAGGGCCGTTATCTGGCCAGCATTAAACACTGACTGTTCCGATGATGAACAGCGTTCGTGACCGTTTTGGCTTTTGCGCCTGTGCGCCGGTCACGAAGTTTTAAGAGGATTTTGTGATGAGTTTGCAACAGACATTAACGGTATTTGAACTGATGGATAGCGCACACGTCAGCGGTCAGGATGTTGTGGATTTATTTGCCCGTTATCCGGGCGTCATCGCCAGAACAAACCGTGCGGATGGCCCGAAAGGCGGCACGGATTTCGTCCGTATCACCGTGCCTGGCAGCAAAGGAAAAAGCAGCGGCGGCACTGCACCGACGCTGGGGATTATCGGCCGTCTGGGCGGGATTGGTGCACGCCCGACGCGTATTGGTCTGGTGTCCGACGCGGACGGCGCGATTGCTGCAGTAACCTGTGCGCTGAAACTGGCGGACATGCAGCGTAAAGGCGATACGCTGGAAGGCGATGTCATTATCACTACCCACATCTGCCCGAACGCGCCAACCCGCCCGCACGATCCGGTAGATTTCATGGATTCGCCGATCGACGACGTGACCATGAATGACAACGAAGTCGTCGACGGCGTGGATGCGATCCTTTCCATCGATACCACCAAGGGCAACCGCATTATCAATCACAAGGGTTACGCCATTTCGCCGACGGTGAAAGAGGGCTACATCCTGCGTGTTTCCCAAGACCTTGTGCGCATTATGGAGATGACCAGCGGCAAGCCGGCGGTCACTTTCCCTGTCACCACACAGGACATTACGCCCTACGGCAACGGCGTTCATCACCTCAACAGCATTTTGCAGCCGTCAACGGCGACCAGCGTTCCGGTGGTTGGCGTTGCGATCACGGCAGAATCGGTGGTGCCGGGCTGCGGTACCGGCGCGAGCCATGAAGTGGATATCGCCCTGGCGGCGAAGTTTGCCGTGGAAGTCGCAAAAGAATTCGGGCGCGGTACGTGCCAGTTCTTTGATGCCGACGAATATCAACTCCTGTTGTCGCTGTACGGAAGCTTGCGCCACCTGCAAAACCGGAAGTAAGCCTTATGATCACGACCTTTGCGACGTTAACCATTGGACAGGCGCCGCGCAGCGATATTATGCCGCTGCTGATGGCGCATCTGCCGGCCAAATCAGTGACCCACGTGGGCCTGCTGGACGGAATGAGCACGGAGCAAATTGAGCAGCGATATGCGCCTGCGGAAGGCGATGCGGTGCTGGTTTCGCGTTTGCTGGACGGTTCGCAGGTCACCATGGCGGCGCATCGGGTTGAACGCGGATTACAGGAAAAAATCAACGTTCTGGAAGCGCTCGGCTGCATGACTATTTTGCTGCTGTGTACCGGCGAATTTAAAAAGCTGCACGCCCGCAATGCGCTTCTGCTCGAGCCTGACCGGATTATCCCGCCACTGATTGGTGCGATTGTCGGCGGGCATCGCGCAGGAATTGTCGTGCCGATCGAAGAGCAGATCGTCGAGCAGTCTGGCAAATGGCGGAAGCTGTCCAAACCGCCGTGCTTTGCGGTGGCCAGCCCGTATATTTCCGATGACCAGACCATTATCGAAGCGGCGATGCGTCTGGCGCAGCAGGGTGCGGAAGTGGTGGTACTCGATTGTATTGGTTACACGCGGCATCACGCCGAATTGCTGAAAAAACATCTCAGCATTCCGGTTCTGTTGTCGAACGTGCTGATGGCAAAACTGGCGGCGGAACTGATCGTCTGACGCCGGGGAGTAAAGCGGTTATGTGCGGAGCGGATAGCCACCCACAATGGCACTGTGCGACGCTAAAATCAAATCAGCGACGCCGCTTTGCGGGCGGTGTCGTCTGGTGCAGATAAAGCGGTAATAATCAGTGACAGAATGAGGTTTCTGCCCCTAATATGGAGGCTCTGAAAATTATCGCAAAGGGCCAATCTATGTTGAAAAATAATGAGTATTTTGACGGGAAAGTTAAGTCGATTGGTTTTGACAGCGACAGTACGGGTTCAGCCAGCGTTGGCGTGATGGCCGTCGGCGAATACACTTTCGGCACCGCTAAGCCGGAAGAAATGACCGTCATCAGCGGCTCGCTGAAAGTGCTGATCCCGGGTTCTCCGGACTGGCAGGTCTTCAAACCGGGCGAAACCTTCTACATTCCGGGTAAAAGTGAATTCAATTTGCAGGTCGGCGAAACCACGTCGTATCTCTGCAAGTATCTGACCAAATAAATCATTCAGACACAGCAAAAAAAGAAAAGGCGCCAATGAGCGCCTTTTCTTATTCTTGCAGACCTGAAATTAACGTTGGGCTTCGCCGCCCAGCGCCTCAATCAGATTCTGGATTAATGCAGCCAGTTCACCGGTCATCAGCACGAAATCAGCATCGAAACGTCCGGCGAAATCTTCGCGATCGATGTCTTCGTTCTGGTCACGGATCACGTCGCTGAATTTCAGACGTTTGATGCTGCCGTCGTCGGCCAGAACAACGGCAATGCGTTCCTGCCAGTCGACGGCCAGCTTGGTGACCAGTTTGCCATTCTCGATGTGCTTGGCGATTTCGTCGCTGACCAGCGCCTGTTTCTTACAGCGGATCACGCCGCCTTCTTCCAGAATCGCTTTCAGCTCGGCTTCGTCCTGCAGGGCAAAACCGGCAGGCGTCTGGCCTGAACGTACCCATTCGGTCAGCGTCAGTTCGATCGGGCTTTCCATGGTTAATGGCACAACCGGCAGTGAACCGAGGCTTTTACGCAGCAGCGCCAGCATGTCTTCCGCTTTTTTCGCGCTGGCGGCATCGACCATGATCAGGCCGTTAACGGTGTCGATCCACATGAATGTCTGGCTGAAACGGCTGAATGCGCGCGGCATCAGGCTGTGCAGCACTTCGTCTTTCAGGGAATCTTTTTCGGTTTTCTTCAGCTTACGGTGTTGCTCACCTTCAAGCTGATCAATCTTCGCCTGTAACTCCTGTTTGATGACCGGAGAAGGCAGGATTTTTTCTTCTTTACGGGCGCAGATCAGGATCTGACCGCCGTTAACGTGAGTCAGCGCGTCGCCACCGTGGGAACCCATCGGTGAAACCCAGCCGGTTTTCGCCATATCCTGGCTGCCGCACGGGGTAAAGGTGAAAGCGCTGAGCTGTTTTTCCATTTCGTCAGCAGATAACGAAACTTCACGGCTCAAACGGTATACCAACAAATTCTTAAACCATAACATGGCGTTATCCCTGTCCCGGCGCACTCGTGGTACGCTGATTAAATGAATGCAGGGCGGCATGATAACCAATTGAGCGCCGGTCGTCGTTAAGAAATCACCGCAGCATGAAACATTGCATAACAGCTTATTCTGGTGACGACAGCAGCGAGCTTCTACACTGATTTAACCTCAAAAATAACTGACCCTACCGGCAGAAACAGGAGAGAAAACGTGCGAATTGGCATTGATTTAGGCGGCACAAAAATAGAAGTCATCGCGTTATCCGGCGAAGGGAAAGAACTTTTCCGCAAGCGGGTGGATACGCCAAGAAATGATTACGAACGCACGCTGAAAGCGATTGAAGGTCTGGTGCTGGACGCCGAAAAAGCCACCGGCCAGCACGGCAGCGTCGGCCTTGGGATCCCCGGTACGCTTTCGCCGTTTACCGGTAAAGTGAAAAATGCCAACTCGGTCTGGCTAAATGGCCAGCAGCTGGATGAAGATCTGGCGCTGTTGTTAAAACGCGAAGTCCACATTGCCAACGACGCCAACTGTCTGGCGGTTTCCGAAGCCACTGATGGCGCAGGCGCAGGCCGTCACACCGTGTTTGCGGTCATTATCGGCACCGGCTGTGGTTCCGGCGTCGCGCTCAACGGCGTGGCGCACGCGGGCGGAAACGGCAACGCCGGAGAGTGGGGGCATAACCCGCTGCCGTGGCAGGATGAAGACGAAATTCAGTTTGCCCGCGACGTGCCGTGCTATTGCGGCAAATCCGGCTGCGTGGAGACGTTTGTGTCGGGCACCGGTTTTGCAGAAGATTATTTCCGACTGTCAGGCCAGCGGCTGAAAGGTGCGGAAATTATTGAGCTTGTTGAGCAGGGCGACGAAACGGCGGAGCTGGCGCTGGGCCGCTACGAGCGTCGTCTGGCGAAAGCGCTGGCCAACGTGGTGAATATTCTGGATCCGGATGTCATCGTTTTTGGCGGCGGCATGAGCAACGTCGATCGTCTGTACCAGACCGTTCCCGTGCTGATCAAACAGTGGGTCTTTGGCGGCGAATGTGAAACGCCGATCCTTAAAGCGGTTCACGGCGATTCCAGCGGTGTTCGCGGTGCAGCCTGGTTGTGGCCGCAGTCGCGCTTCGCGTTGTAATTTTCTGGCAGACAAAAGCCGCATGATGTCACGCCATCATGCGGCTTTATCGTTTACTGCGACGGGACTTTAAATTCACTGCTCAGGCGGCTGACGCCCAGCCCGTTCACCTTGGTCACTTTGATTTGCACCGGAATGCGGTCTTTCATCGCTTCAACGTGGCTGATCACGCCAATGGTTTTACCGGAGGCGTTCAGGCTGTCGAGGGCGTCCAGCGCGGTGTCCAGCGTGTCGGCGTCGAGCGTACCGAAACCTTCGTCGAGGAACAGCGAATCGATGCGGGTTTTATCGCTCACCAGATCTGACAACGCCAGCGCCAGCGCCAGACTGACCAGGAAGCTCTCGCCGCCGGATAACGTGCGGGTATCACGCACGGCGTCTGCCTGCCACGTATCGACAACCTGCAACTCCAGCGCGTCGCTGGTTTTACGCTGCAACAGATAACGGCCATGCAGTTTTTCCAGCTGGCGGTTCGCCAGATACACCAGATGATCCAGCGTCAGCCCCTGCGCGAACTTACGGAATTTCGCGCCATCGCTGGAGCCAATCATCTGATTGAGATATCCCCAGTCATCACAGGTCAGCTGCGCTTGCGCAATCTGCGCGATTAACTGCTGCTGGCTGCCGCTGCGTTCCTTGTCGAATTTAAGCTGATTACTCACTTCGCCGGTGCGCTGTTGCAGCGCTTTCAGGCTTTGTGACAGCGATTCCTGCTCGGCCATCAGCGCCGTGAGATCGCTTTCGTATTCACTCAGATGCGCAGGGCGTGCGAGCCGCTGTTTCTCCAGTGTCTCTTTCGCGTCGCTTAACAGCGCCTGAGCCTGTACCCGCTGTTTCTGCAACTGGTCTTTACGCTGAAGGAGTTGCTGGCGTAATGCGTCGTCGAGCATCGCGAGTTTCACTGCGTCTTCATCCGAAAACTCGCTGTGGGCCAGCGCCTGTTGCCAGTCTGTTTGTGCCTGATGCAGACGGGCCGCGGTCTGCTGATGTTGCAGTTGCGTGCTGGCGAGCTGACCGGCCAGTTTGTCGCGAAGTTCCTGCGCCCGGTGAAGGGCAGTCTCGGCTTCGCTGACCGCTTTCTCGGCGGCCTGTTGTTGCTGATGTAAGTGCTCGCGAACCTGCGTAACCTGACGGGCGCCGAAGAGTTCTGTGCGCTGCGCCGTCAGTTCCTTCAGCGTTTTCTCGCCATCCGCATACTGGGTTTGCAGGCGTTCAAGCTGTTCCAGAGACTTCGTCAGGTTTTGCTGCGTCAGCGTAAAACGCTCTGCCAGCAATGCACTTTGCTGCTGGACTTTTTGTTGTTCGCCGGCGGCTTCGCTGAGGGCGTCTTTCGCCTGTTGCAGCGCACGGGCCAGCTGTTCATGCTGGCGGAGGGTTTCCTGTGTTTGCTGTTCTTCCTGATCGCATGACGCCAGCCATTGCTGAATGTCCGCCGCATCATTCAGGGTGAACGTCAGACCATGCGGAGCGCTGATTTTCTTCCAGTTTTCGAGATGCGCGTTCAGTTGCTGCTGGTCGTGCTCAAGCTGCGTTTGCAGGCGCAATTGGTGTTCTTTCAGGCTTTTAATTTTCGCGGCCAGTTCGATTCCGCTGGCTTTCGCTGCATCAAATTCCAGCTGCATTTTCTCAACACGCTGCGCCGTTTCAGACGGTTTGATCTCCTGATAACTTTCAATCGCCGGATGCGAGGTGGAACCGCACAGCGGGCAGGGTAGGCCGCTTTGCAGATTCGCGCGTTCTGCCGTCAGGCTGACGATCAGTTCCTCGCTTTTCAGCCGCGCTTTGACATCATTCAGATGCTCGAGCTGTTTCTGGCATTGCAGACGGATTTTGCCAAGGCGTTCTTCTTCTTCCGCGATTGCCGTCTGATTCTGCGCAAAATCCTGATGCTGCTGACGGACACGTGAGTCGAGCTGAGGGAAAATCTGTGCGAGTGAGAACAGCTGCTGGCGTACCGGACGCAGTTGCGCCAGTTCAGATTGCCGCTTCTGCAACGCCGTCAGCGGCTGCTGTTTTTCCAGTTCAACCTGACGCTGTTGCTGAGTCTCAAGCGCGGCGGTCAGCGTGGTGTGTTTCGCCTGATGCTGCTGACTCTGTACCTCCAGTTTCTGCCGTTCTTCGGTGATTTTCGCCAGCGTCGCGTTATGCTCACTGGCCTGTTTCTGTACTTCACTGACGGCCTGCTGCGTGTCAGTCAGTGATTTGTGCCACCGGGCAATTTCGCTATCCAGCGGCAGAACTTTTTCGTCCATCAGCGTCTGTAGCTGGCGCTGCTCTCCGGCCTGTTTCTGGCGAGCGGTTTTCGCCTGTTCCAGCGCCAAAGCCAGCGGTGTCATCTGTGCGGCCTGTTGTTGCTGTTGCTGAACCAGTTGCGTGAGCGCCTGCTGTAACTCCTGTGTTTCTTTCTCACAGCGCAACCGGTCGCTGAGCAGCGGACGCAGCTTTTCAGCCGGTTCACTGCGCGCGAGTTGTTGCAACTGCGGCGCTGCGGCGAGGTTTTCCTGCTCTGCCGCCGTCAGCTGCTGCTGAGATTGCTGATATTTTTGCTGCACCTGTTGCCATTGTTGCAGCCAGTTCAGATCCTGCTGGCGCTGAAGCGCCTGCTGGCTGAGGATAATTTCCTGCGCGTTCAGCGCGGCAAGTTCCGTTTCAAACGCCTGACGCTGCTCTTCGCTGAGCAACTCGATACCTGCCATACGCTGATACAAACCGTCGAGCTGATTTTTGGCTTCTTTATGTTGTTCAAACACGCGCTCAGAAAGCCGCCCGTAGATTTCGGTGCCGGTGAGTTCTTCCAGCAATTCCGCGCGGTCGTTGGCATCGGCATTCAGGAACGCGGCGAACTGGCCTTGTGAAAGCATCATTGATTTGGTGAAACGGCCAAAATCCAGCCCGGTCAGCTCGGCGATGGCATCAAGTTTATCGCGCACTTTGTCGGCCAGAATTTTTCCATCGGCCAGCAGTGCCAGTTCCACTTTCGGCGCCTGTAAATTGCCGTCCGGCGAGTTTTTGGCCCGGCGCTGGCTCCAGAACGCGCGGTAGCCAATGCCTTTGACCTCAAACTCGACTTCCGCCAGCGATTCGGCGGTGTGGCGGGTCATCAGTTCATTCTGACTCGGCGTGACGTTCAGACGCGGTGTCTGGTGATAAAGCGCCAGACAAATGGCGTCGAGCAGGGTGGTTTTCCCCGCGCCGGTCGGGCCGGTGATGGCAAATAAACCGTTGCTGGCAAACGGCTCAGCGGTGAAATCAATTTTCCATTCGCCTTCCAGCGAATTCAGGTTTTTTAAACGCAGACTGAGAATTTTCATTGTGCGGCATCCTCTGCGGACTCGCCGCTGGTAACCTGACTGACAACCTGTTCGAACAGCGTGCGCATCCTTGCCTGACGCGGTTCGTCGGGGGCGGTTTCCTGCGCCAGCCGCCGCTCGAACACTTCGCTGACACTCAGTTCGCTGAGCGTTTCTTTTTCCTGTTGTTCGATGCTGCTGATGCGCTGTTCTTTACTGCGGCGCAGCAGAACGACTTCCACCGGCAAATCTGCGGTCAGCGTCTGAATACGCCGCTGGATATCACTGAGATAATCCTGCGTGGCGACTTCGATATCCAGCCAGACCGGCTTTTGCATATCGCCGCCTGCAAACTGCGCCAGCTGTTTTTCGATTTCAGCCAGCGAACCTTTGATGATCTGCATGGGCTGGAAAACCGGGATTTCCAGCGTGTCGATGGCGTTAAGCGTTGCGCCGTCGAAATCGAGTAAGTACACACTTTTGGCTTTGCTCAGTTCGTCAAAACTCAGGGCAATCGGCGAGCCGCTGTAACGGATATGTTCGGTTTTTGCGACGCACTGGGCGCGGTGAATATGCCCGAGCGCCACGTAATCTACCGGCGGAAATGCCTGGGCCGGGAAGGCGTCGAGCGTGCCTATATAGATGTCGCGCACGGAGTCAGACGTGCTGACGCCGACGGTGGTCAGATGGCCGGTAGCAATAACCGGCAGCGGCATACCCAGTTCGTCGCGTTTGGCCTGCGCGGCCTGCCACAGGGTGTCGTAATGTCCGGCGATGGCTTCCTGTAATGCCAGCTGTTTGTCGCTGCCGGATTGTCCGGCCTGACTGGCGAGCAAATCGCGCGGACGTAAAAACGGGATAGCACAAAGCACCGCGCCCGGTTTCCCGTCACGCTGGTTTAACACTAAAATCTGTTCAGAGAGGTCTTCACCGACGGTGGCAATCACCCGCGTATTCAGGCACGAAAGCAGTTCGCGGGATTCATTGAGGGTGGCGACGGAATCGTGATTCCCGGCCAGCACCACCAGCTGACAGCCGGTTTGTTGTAATTCCACCACGAAGCGGTTGTACAACTCGCGGGCGTAACTGGGCGGCGAACCGGTATCAAAGATGTCCCCGGCGACAATGACGGCGTCCACCTGATGCTGCTGCACCTGACCGGTCAGCCAGCGCAAAAATGCCTGATGTTCAGCGGCGCGGCTTTTGGTAAAAAAGTACTGGCCGAGGTGCCAGTCGGAGGTGTGGATCAGGCGCATGAGACTCCCGTGTGAACCCTGTATGACGACAATGGTGCAAAGTATAAACGTCGTCGGGGGAACCTGTCCCCGATAAATCAGACCAATTTCAGCAGGATGGCGGGAATTTATCTGTCATATTTGCCTTAAATGAACCATCATTTTCATTCATAAATCTGTCACAAAACTGACGCATAATGGCGCCCGCAATCAAATAAAAGATCGCTAACCTATTGGCAGGACCTACGATGGCTAGACGTATATTGGTGGTTGAAGACGAAGCTCCAATCCGTGAAATGGTGTGTTTTGTACTGGAACAGAATGGATATCAGGCAGTAGAAGCTGAAGATTTTGATTCAGCGATTGGTCAGTTAGTGGAACCTTACCCAGAACTGATCCTGCTCGACTGGATGCTACCCGGCGGTTCCGGTATTCAGTTTATTAAGCACCTTAAACGTGAAGCGCTGACCCGCGAAATTCCGGTGATGATGCTGACCGCTCGCGGTGAAGAAGAAGATCGGGTGCGCGGCCTGGAAGTCGGTGCCGATGATTACATCACTAAACCGTTTTCACCAAAAGAACTGGTTGCCCGTATTAAAGCGGTGATGCGCCGGATTTCGCCAATGGCGGTCGAAGAAGTGATCGACATGCAGGGGCTCAGTCTGGATCCGTCGTCTCACCGGGTGATGGCCAACGAGCAGGCGCTCGATATGGGGCCGACCGAATTTAAGTTGTTACACTTCTTTATGACCCATTCCGAACGCGTTTACAGCAGAGAACAGTTGCTCAATAACGTGTGGGGCACTAACGTTTATGTGGAAGATCGCACGGTAGACGTGCATATTCGTCGTTTGCGTAAAGCGCTGGAAACCAGTGGACATGACAGAATGATCCAGACTGTTCGTGGTACCGGATATCGTTTCTCAACGCGTTATTGAGTCCCCCACAGCGGAGAACCTGTGTGTTAGAACGTTTGTCATGGAAACGTCTGGCCGGCGAATTTTTTCTATTTTGTCTGCCAGCCCTGATCCTCGGAATTTTCGTCGGCCATTTCGGCTGGCTCCTCTTTGCGTCGCTGGTCGCGGCGCTGGGCTGGAATTATTACAATCAGCTTAAACTCTCTCACTGGCTGTGGCTTGACCGCAGCATCACCCCGCCGAACGGGCGCTGGAGCTGGGAACCGCTGTTTTACGGGCTGAACCAGATGCAGATGCGCAACCGGCGACGTCGTCGTGAATTAGGTCAGTTGATCAAACGTTTCCGCAGCGGTGCCGAATCGCTGCCGGATGCGGTGGTTCTGGCGACGGAAGAAGGCAATATCTTCTGGTGTAACGGACTGGCGCAGGATCTGCTTGGTTTCCGCTGGCCGGAAGATAACGGCCAGCATATTTTTAACCTGCTGCGTTATCCGGAATTCCGCACCTGGATCCAGACCCGTGACTTCAGCCGTGCCCTGAATCTGCAACTCAATAATGAACATTACGTCGAGTTTCGCGTGATGCCGTATTCCGAGGGGCAGCTTCTGATGGTGGCGCGTGACGTCACGCAAATGCGTCAGCTCGAAGGCGCGCGACGTAACTTCTTTGCCAACGTCAGCCATGAACTTCGCACGCCGCTCACTGTGTTGCAGGGGTATCTGGAAATGATGGAAGACGCCAAGCTGGAAGAGCCGTTCCGCACCAAAGCGCTGGATACGATGCAGGAGCAGACGAGGCGCATGGACGGGCTGGTGAAGCAACTTCTGACCCTGTCGAAAATCGAAGCATCCGCCAATATCGATATGCACGAGAAGGTCGATATTCCGGTGATGCTCAGCATGCTTGAGCGGGAAGTGCAGACGTTAAGCGGCGGGAAACATGAAGTGGTGTTTCGGGTAAACGAAAAGCTGAAAGTCTTTGGCAATGAAGATCAGCTGCGCAGTGCAGTGTCGAATCTGGTGTATAACGCCGTGAATCACACCCCGCCGGGCACGCGGATTGAAGTCAGCTGGCAGCAAATTCAACATGGCGCGCAGTTTCAGATAAGTGACAACGGGCCGGGCATTGCGCCGCAGCACTTACCGCGTCTGACCGAACGTTTTTACCGTGTGGATAAGGCGCGCTCACGCCAGACCGGCGGCAGCGGACTGGGGCTCGCCATCGTAAAACATGCGCTCAGCCACCATAATTCGAAACTCGAAGTCCTCAGCGAAGTCGGCGTCGGCACGCGGTTTATGTTCACGCTGGCACCAAAATTGATTGTTCCTCAGGGGTCAGACTCCCCGGTCACCGTAAAACCTTAATTTCAGCAATTTACGTGAAGTCTGTTATCAGCCGATAGCAGGCTTTTTCATTTCTATTTATGGCGCGATTCTGCCTGATGATCATGAATTTATTTCACGTCCCATGAAAATTCCTCTGTTGTGAGTGAACAGGCTGCATGACAGTATGGCCTTAAAGCCGTTTAGACATCCAGATGTCTATAAGTAACGCAACGTAATTATTTACTTTGTAAATCATTCGCATTCCGCCAGGGGCGTGATGCCATAAGGAGTTTTCATGCAACGTACTACCCCTCCGTTCCGCGCTGACGTCGTTGGCAGTTTCCTGCGTCCGGCCGCGATCAAAGAAGCCCGCAAACAGTTTCAGGCCGGTGAAATTAATGCAGTACAGCTGCGCTCGGTGGAAGACACTGAAATCCGCCGTGTGGTGGATTTGCAGCGTGAAGCCGGTCTGCAGGTGGTGACGGATGGCGAGTTCCGCCGTGCGTGGTGGCACTTTGACTTCTTCGAAGGCCTGGAAGGGGTGGAAGGTTATGATGCGGTTCAGGGGATCCAGTTCAACGGCGTACAGACGAAAGCGCGCAGTATCAAAGTGGTGAGCAAACTCGGTTTTGGTTCGCACCCGATGCTGGAAGATTTCCGTTTCCTGAAAAGTATCAGCGGAACGGCTGTGCCGAAAATGACTATTCCCAGCCCGAGCGTGATGCATTTTCGCGGTGGCCGAAATGCTATCAGCAAAGACGTTTATCCTGATCTGAAAGACTATTTTGACGATCTGGCACAGGTTTACCGGGACGCGATCAAAGCCTTTTACGATGCCGGCTGTCGTTATCTGCAACTCGACGATACCGTCTGGGCGTATCTGTGTTCTGAAGATCAGAAGAAACAAATCCGCGAACGGGGTGACTCTCCGGAAGAGTTAGCACGTACTTACGCTGACGTGCTCAACAAAGCCATCGCCGGTAAACCTGACGATCTGGTGATTGGCCTGCATGTCTGCCGCGGTAACTTCCGTTCAACCTGGATTTCTGAAGGTGGCTATGAGCCGGTGGCAGAGATTCTGTTTGGCGGTGTGAATATCGACGCCTTCTTCCTGGAATATGACAATGAACGTTCAGGCGGTTTTGAGCCACTGCGTTTCATCAAAAAAGGTCATCAGCAGGCGGTTCTGGGGCTGATCACCACCAAATCCGGTGAACTTGAGCTGGCGAAAACCGTGGAAGCACGGATCGCAGAGGCGGCTGAATATCTGGACATTAACCAGATTTGCCTGAGCCCGCAGTGTGGCTTCGCGTCTACGGAAGAAGGCAATAGCCTGACCGAAGCGCAGCAGTGGGAAAAACTTAAACTGGTGGTGGATATCGCCGCCCGCGTCTGGTAAATCCGGAAAGCGGCTAAATTTTGCCCTCGTAAAAATGCTGGATATTGTGCGTGAAATGACCTGTGGATGGTGATTTCACGCATTTTTAATCTTATCGGAGCATATCTTGTGCTTTGTTCGTTCAAAAATCATACATATCATATTGCGTGTTTTGGAAGGTATTTAGTGATTGTTACTGCTTTGTCGTATTAATCTGGTTGAACACTCTGCTTTTTCGATCACGGCTTGCCTTTCTACGCTATAAACGTTTACCTTAAGCCCCGCTGTCGCTCGATACTCCCTGCATAACAACGTAATCATCTGCATATCATCAGGCGTTTTTAGCTCACTCCGATCCTCACATTGGTGTTCTCTGGCTATGACAACGCCATTCATCCTTCTGACGGAGTAGCACGACGACAGCATCGGACACTTTATTCATTTGAACAGGCAACACGACACCAATCATGAGTACTCGTTTAACAAATAAAGATATTCTGGCGCTGGGTTTCATGACCTTCGCCTTATTCGTCGGGGCAGGAAACATCATTTTCCCGCCGATGGTAGGCTTGCAGGCCGGTCATGAAGTCTGGTGGGCAGCTGCCGGGTTTATGATCACGGCGGTAGGGCTTCCTGTGATGACCGTGATTGCGCTTGCGCGCGTCGGTGGCGGTGTTGACGCCCTGAGTACGCCTATTGGTCGTGGTGCCGGTATTCTTCTGGCGACTGTCTGTTATCTGGCTGTGGGCCCGCTGTTTGCCACACCGCGTACGGCGACGGTTTCCTTTGAAGTCGGTATCGCACCGATGACCGGTGACGGCCCGCTGCCTCTGCTGATTTACAGCGTGATTTATTTCGCTCTGGTGATTGGTATCTCCCTGTATCCGGGCCGTCTGCTCGATACCGTCGGGCATTTCCTTGCACCGCTGAAAATGGTGGCGCTGGGCGCGCTGGGTATCGCTGCACTGCTATGGCCTGCCGGTCAGTCCATGCCTGCGGTTGACGCTTACCAGACGGTGCCGTTCTCCAGCGGTTTTGTTAACGGCTATCTGACGATGGATACGCTGGGCGCGCTGGTCTTCGGGATTGTTATCGTTAACGCCGCACGTTCGCGTGGCGTGACCGATGCCAAACTGCTGACCCGTTATACGGTTCTGGCAGGGCTGATTGCCGGTCTGGGCCTGATGCTGGTCTATCTGAGTCTGTTCAAACTGGGCGAAAACAGTGCCTCGCTGGTGCCAAATGCAACAAACGGCGCGGTGATCCTGCATGCTTACGTGGCACATACTTTTGGCAGCGTGGGTAGTTTCTTCCTCGGTGCGCTGATTTTCATCGCCTGTATGGTCACCGCGGTTGGTCTGACCTGCGCCTGTGCTGAGTTCTTCGCTCAGTATCTGCCGTTGTCATATAAAACGCTGGTCTTCATTCTGGGTCTGTTCTCAATGCTGGTGTCCAACCTGGGCCTGAGCCATCTGATTCAGATTTCCGTACCGGTTCTGACTGCGATTTATCCGCCGTGTATTGCGCTGGTTGTACTGAGCTTTACCCTGCGCTGGTGGAACAGCACTACGCGTATCGTCGCACCTGTGATGGTTGTCAGCCTGGTCTTCGGTATTGTTGACGGCATCAAAGCTTCTGCTTTTGCAGATCTTATGCCAGCCTGGACTGCGAACCTGCCGCTGGCGGCGCAAGGTCTGGCCTGGTTACCACCGTCATTATTAATGCTGGTGCTGGCCGGTATTTATGACAAAATCAGCGGTCCGCGTAGCGTCACTGCGCACCAATGATCATTTGGTGAATGTTCAACGGCATAAAATATAATTAGTCTGCTGAATGTTTCGCCAATCGGGCCACGGAGAATCTTCCGTGGCTTTTTCATTGGCAGGTAAAAAAGTTAATTTCTTAAAATACGCACTTTTGATATTTAAAAAACATACGGGTTAATGCACATGCAGCAAGAAGCTGAACAACCAACAGAGCAAAAAGAAGCGCCAGGCACGAAGCTAAAACGTGGCCTGACAACGCGCCATATTCGCTTTATGGCACTGGGATCAGCCATCGGTACCGGGTTATTTTACGGATCTGCCGATGCCATCAAAATGGCCGGACCAAGCGTGCTGCTTGCCTATCTGGTCGGCGGGATCATCGCATTTATCATCATGCGTGCATTGGGTGAGATGTCCGTTAATAATCCGCAGAGCGGGTCGTTCTCCCGTTACGCGCAGGATTATCTCGGGCCGATGGCCGGCTACATCACCGGCTGGACGTATTGTTTTGAGATTCTGATTGTCGCGATTGCCGATGTTACGGCGTTCGGTATTTACATGGGCGTGTGGTTCCCGGATGTACCACAATGGACCTGGGTGCTGAGTGTGGTGCTGATTATCGGCGCTATCAATCTGGTGAGCGTGAAGGTGTTCGGTGAACTGGAGTTCTGGTTCTCCTTCTTCAAAGTTTTCACCATCATCATCATGATCATTGCCGGTTTCGGTATTATCTTCTGGGGCATTGGCAACGGTGGGCAGGCGACCGGTATCCACAATCTGTGGACGAACGGCGGCTTCTTCAGCCAGGGCATCATGGGCACGATCCTGTCGTTGCAACTGGTGATGTTTGCCTATGGCGGTATCGAGATCATCGGTATTACCGCCGGTGAAGCGGAAGACCCGAAGAAATCTATTCCGAAAGCCATCAACTCCGTTCCACTGCGTATTCTGGTGTTCTACGTGGGTACGCTGTTTGTGATTATGTCGATTTTCCCATGGAATCAGGTGGGGACGCAGGGCAGCCCGTTCGTGCTGACGTTCCAGCACATGGGGATTGCGGCGGCGGCAACCATTCTGAACTTCGTGGTGATCACCGCGTCTCTTTCTGCGATTAACAGTGACGTGTTCGGCGTGGGCCGTATGCTGCACGGTATGGCAGAGCAGGGGCAGGCGCCTAAAATGTTCAGCAAAGTTTCGCGTCTTGGCACGCCGTGGGTCACAGTTCTGGTGATGATGGCGGCGCTGCTGGTGGCGGTTTATCTGAACTACATCATGCCGTCCAGCGTATTCCTGGTGATTGCGTCTCTGGCGACATTCGCGACCGTTTGGGTGTGGATTATGATCCTGTTCTCCCAGATCGGTTTCCGTCGCAAGCTCAGCAAACAGCAGATTAAAGAGCTGGAATTCCCGCTACGCGGCGGCGTTTATACCTCGGTCTTCGGGATCATTTTCCTGGTGTTTATTATCGGGCTGATTGGTTACTTCCCGGATACCCGCGTGTCGCTGTATGTCGGTCTGGTTTGGGTTGTGGCGCTGCTGGTCGGTTACCGCTTCAAATTGCGTAACGACCGTAAGAAAGCAGCACTGGCGCTCAGCAACAAAGCGTAAGCAAGCACTTACCTTCCGGTAAAGAAACGCCCCCGATATCATCGAGATAGCGGGGGCGTTTTTTTTCTACGCAGGAAGATTAATAACCTATTGCTGCACCTGCCGGCCGGCGCACATCATTCGCGCCGTACAGATAGCCTTCGCGCACTTTACCCGATACTGCAGAGTCGTTACCTGAAGTGGCCGGTGTCACGCCAGCAGCACCCGGCAATCCCACCATAATCAGTTCTGCTGCGCCCCACGGTGTTTGTTCAACCATTTTATAGCCCATCTTTTGCAGGATGTTCAGGCTGTCCTGAGAAACGCCACGCTGCTCGTAATAGACTTCATCCGGCAACCACTGATGGTGAATACGCGGCGCATTCACGGCTTCCTGCGGTGGCATTCCGTGATCGATTACATTCAGCGCCGTCTGCAGGGTAATGGTGATGATGCGTGAACCGCCCGGTGAACCCAGAACCATGAAGGTTTTACCGTCCTTAGTCACCAGGCTCGGGCTCATTGACGATAGTGGGCGCTTACCGGGGGCGATTGAATTTTTCGGCCCCTGCACCAGACCGAACAGATTTTTCTCACCAATTTTGGTGGTGAAATCATCCATTTCGTCGTTAAGGAAGAAACCGGTGCCCGGTGCAATGACCACAGAACCAAACAGACCATTGATAGTGTAAGTGGTGGAGACCGCATTACCCATTTTATCGACGATAGAATAATGGGTGGTTTCCGGTTTCTCGTGGGGTTCCATACCGGGCTGAACCTGTGTAGAAGGCGTGGCTTTATCCGCTTCTATTTTCTTACGGATTTCCTCCGCGTAACTTTTGCTGACCAGACGATCGATCGGGTTTTTTACAAATTCCGGATCGCCGAGATAGGTATTGCGGTCCATGTAGGCATGGCGCATGGCTTCGGTGAGGACGTGAATTGAAGCCGCCGAGTTGAAGCCCATACTTTTCAGGTCATAACCTTCGACGATGTTGAGAATTTCACACATCGTCACACCGCCGGAACTCGGAGGAGGGGCGGACACAAATTTATAGCCGCGATAGCTGCAAGTGATCGGTGCGTCTTCAGTGACTTTATAGTTTGCGAAATCCGCCGCTGTCAGGATGCCGCCCCCTTTTTTTGATGCCGCTTCGACAGCTGCCGGGATTTTGCCTTTATAGAAAGCATCCGGCCCGTTTTTTGATATAGATTCCAGCGTATTGGCTAAATCGGTTTGCACCAGTGTATCGCCGGGCTGGAATGCGCTGCCGTCTTTATGCAGGAAGATACGCGCCGCTTCAGGATCTTCTTTGAAGCGGTCGACCTTGGTATCGAGAATATCGGTATCGCCACGGGTGAGCACAAAACCTTCGCGCGCCAGTTTAATCGCCGGCGCCATGACTTGCTGGCGGGTCAGTTTGCCGTATTCCTTCTGCACCGTATCTAATCCTAAAACCGTACCCGGTACACCGGCGGCAAGATAGCCGTAGAGGCTGGCGCCTTTTTTTACGTTACCGTCGGCGTCGAGATACATATTGGCGCTGGCGGCAGCTGGTGCCGTTTCGCGAAAGTTAATAAAGGTGTCTTTACCATTGGCAAGATGCACCGTCATGAAGCCACCGCCGCCGATATTGCCACAACACGGGTTGACGACGGCCTGCGCATAACCGACTGCTACGGCGGCATCAATGGCATTACCGCCCATTTTGAGAATATCGACGCCAACCTGCGACGCCAGATGTTGCGAGGTGACAACCATGCCATTTTTGGCTTCAACCGCAGGACCGGATGCGGCGTACAACGGGAAGCTGGTCAGTAAAGCCAGCGCGATTAGTGATTTCCGTAACATAGGGGCTCCTGTTTATTACCCTGTCTTATGAGTCATAACCTTCAGGTTATTGTGTGATAACGCTTTTTTGTTTTTTAATCCGGCAGTATTTCGACAAATAACTATGCAAACTGCACGCCATAATGACGCGACCGGGACGTTTTCAGCGTAGACGCAAAACAGGAATAACGGGGAGCAAGAAGAGGAAATTGTGATCGTGCCGGACGGCAGCCAAAAAAAAACGGCCAGCTAAGCTGACCGTTGATAACCGTTAAATCCGTGAAGGGATTACAGGTTTGAAGCGTTTTCAGACAGGTATTTAGCCACGCCATCCGGAGATGCGCCCATGCCTTTTTTGCCTTTTTCCCACTGAGCCGGGCACACTTCGCCGTGCTCTTCGTGGAATTGCAGTGCGTCAACCATACGCAGCATTTCGTCGATGTTACGGCCCAGTGGCAGATCGTTCACTACCTGGTGACGAACAACGCCTTCTTTGTCAATCAGGAAAGAGCCGCGCAGTGCAACGCCAGCGTCCGGATGTTCGATACCGTAGGCTTTCTGAATTTCGCGTTTGATATCAGCAACCATTGCGTATTTAACAGGACCGATACCGCCTTTCTCAACCGGCGTGTTACGCCATGCGTTGTGAACGAACTCGGAGTCGAAGGAAACACCAACAACTTCTACGCCACGATTCTGGAATTCTTCGTAACGGTGATCGAAAGCGATCAGCTCAGAAGGACACACAAAAGTGAAGTCCATTGGCCAGAAGAAGATAACAGTTGGTTTGCCTGCTGTGTGTTTTTTGAAGTTGAAGTTTTCAACTACTTCGCCGCTACCAAGTACTGCTGCTGCGGTAAAGTCAGGGGCTGGGCGAGTTACCAGAACCATAAATTACTCCTTTAAGACCCTTGAGGGTGTCGTAGGTGAGTGGAAAGGGTGAACAAAACGACTGCCAGTATAGGGGCAACCCTCAGGTGAATAAACCCCTTCAGACCAATCAATCAGATAGCACTCGGCTATCAGTCTTTGACGTAAGTCTCAATCTTCTTTAACAACAACCCGCTGTTTTGCAGGGGATCGTGCCGTCACTCACAACTTTATGGAGTTATTCAGAGTTCGCGGTCTTTCGCCTGCTGCATCATGACCGGATAAAATTGCCAGAAGAGTTGCTCAAGTGCGTCGTAATTGAGCTCTATATCGTGGAAAGAGCCGCTCAGTGCGCTGAGTTTTGGGCGGCGGTTCGCCATGCCCTGCAAGACTTCGCCGATGAACGGCAGAACGGCATAACGCTCCAGCCAGCGCTGTGGCCAGATAAAGTTATTCAGGTTCTGAAAACGTTCCGGCATGCCCGGAAGCTGCGGCTCGATTTCCTGCTGACAGGCGGCGATAAAATCTTCCAGCGGCTGTTGCGGATGCAGGGAATTCCAGTGGCGCGACAGGAAGTGATCCCACACCACGTCGAGCGTAATCGGCGAGACGCGGCGGAAATCATCCCGAAAATAGCTGCGGGCAATTTTCACTTCGGGCAGGGAATCCGTCATGACATCGACGCGACGATGCATGCGGATCCCACTGACAATTTCCGGGCTGTATTGCCCGTCAGGATTACCCCGAACAAAATCCGCCAGCAGATTGCCCAGCAGGGAACTGTCGGCCAGAGAGGCCAGATGGAGGTGCGCTAAAAAATTCATCGGGCGAGTATAACGCAGGAAAGTTGATCCCTGACAGGGCAGCGGGTGCCTTTCTTCGTTCATAAGCTTGCAGGGGATGCCCCGTCCCACTAGACTAAGCCGCCTGTTTTTGTCGTTAAAGTGAAGTGAAAAGCCATGCGTGTTGCCGATTTTTCTTTTGAACTCCCGGAATCCCTGATTGCCCGCTATCCGCAGACCCAGCGCAGCGGCTGTCGTTTGTTGTCTCTTGACGGGCCGAGCGGTGAGTTAACGCACGGCGTGTTCACCGATATTCTCGATAAAATCCTGCCCGGCGATCTGCTGGTCTTCAATAATACCCGCGTGATCCCGGCCCGCGTTTTTGGCCGTAAAGTCAGCGGTGGTAAAATTGAAGTGCTGGTTGAGCGCGTGCTCGATTCGCACCGCGTTCTGGCGCACGTTCGCGCGTCGAAATCGCCAAAGCCGGGCGCTGAATTGCTGCTGGGTGATAACGAAGATATTAAAGCCACGATGGTGGCGCGTCACGACACCCTGTTTGAGCTGCAATTTAATGAAGACCGCGATGTCTTTACGCTGCTCAATGAAATCGGCCATATGCCGTTGCCGCCTTATATTGATCGTCCGGATGAAGATGCTGACCGCGAGCTGTATCAGACGGTTTACAGCGAACGCCCGGGCGCCGTTGCCGCACCGACCGCCGGTCTGCACTTTGACCAGCCGCTGCTGGATGCGCTGAAAGAAAAAGGCGTTGAGCTGGCGTTTGTCACGCTGCACGTCGGCGCGGGGACTTTCCAGCCGGTGCGCGTTGACACCATTGAAGACCACATCATGCACGCTGAGTACGCCGAAGTGCCTCAGGAAGTAGTCGATGCGGTTCTGGCGTGTAAAGCGCGCGGCAATAAAGTGGTGGCCGTGGGCACTACGTCAGTTCGTTCTCTGGAAAGCGCGGCGAAAGCCAGTGAAAGCGCGCTGATCGCGCCATTCTTCGGCGATACTAAAATCTTCATTTATCCGGGATACCATTATCAGGTGATTGATTGCCTGATTACCAATTTCCATCTGCCTGAATCCACGCTGATCATGCTGGTGTCGGCGTTTGCCGGATACAAAAATACCATGAATGCCTACCACCAGGCGGTGGCAGAGCAGTACCGTTTCTTCAGTTATGGCGATGCGATGTTCATCAACCGTAACCCACTGGCGCCGCAGGAAGTGGTGGGTCAGTAAACCTGAATCAGCAGTTAACGGCCTGGACGCACTCGGTGTATTCAGGCTTTCTTTTCCGGGCGTCATGCCACGGACTTAACCTCATCAGACTGTTTCTCTGATGCTGGAGGCAATGTGAAATACGAATTAAGCACTACCGATGGCCGTGCGCGTCGCGGACGTCTGGTCTTTGAACGTGGCGTGGTTGAAACTCCGGCATTTATGCCTGTGGGCACTTACGGCACCGTAAAAGGCATGACTCCGGAAGAAGTCAAAGAAACCGGCGCACAGATTTTACTGGGCAACACGTTCCACCTGTGGCTGCGTCCGGGGCAGGAGATCATGAAACTGCACGGCGATCTGCATGATTTCATGAACTGGCATGGCCCGATCCTCACCGACTCCGGCGGCTTCCAGGTTTTCAGCCTGGGCGCGATGCGTAAGATTAAAGAAGAAGGTGTGCATTTCCGCAATCCGATCAACGGTGATCCGGTGTTCCTGAGCCCGGAAAAATCCATGGAGATCCAAAACGATCTGGGTTCTGACATTGTGATGATCTTCGATGAATGTACGCCATATCCTGCTGACTGGGATTACGCAAAACGTTCGATGGAAATGTCTTTACGCTGGGCAAAACGTAGCCGCGATCGCTTCAACGAGTTGAATAATAAGAATGCTTTGTTCGGGATTATTCAGGGAAGCGTTTACGAAGATTTACGAGATGTATCATTAAAAGGGCTGGTAGATATCGGCTTTGATGGTTACGCTGTGGGCGGTTTGGCAGTAGGCGAGCCGAAAGAAGACATGCACCGTATCCTTGAGCACGTTTGCCCGCAAATCCCGGAAGACAAACCACGTTATCTGATGGGCGTGGGTAAACCGGAAGATTTGGTTGAAGGCGTACGTCGCGGTATCGATATGTTTGACTGCGTCATGCCAACGCGTAATGCGCGTAACGGCCACCTGTTTGTCACCGACGGTATCGTAAAAATCCGTAACGCCAAGCATAAAGATGACACCTCGACGCTCGACGAACACTGTGATTGTTACACATGTCGCAATTATAGCCGCGCCTACTTGCATCATCTCGACCGTTGCAACGAAATTCTCGGTGCGCGGTTGAATACCATCCATAACCTGCGCTATTACCAGCGTCTGATGGCCGGTTTACGCCAGGCTATCGAAGAAGGTAAATTAGAGCAGTTTGTGACAGACTTCTACGAGCGCAAAGGCAAGCCAGTTCCGCCTTTAAACTTCTGATTTCTTTGCCGTGTCGGCATCTCCACAAGGTGGTGCCGATTTTATCATTTGTTGAACCGGCATTATGGGGTATTGTGCGAGACGTTTCATCGCCAGACTCCGGCTTGGATCACTGTTATTTTCTAAAACAATTTTGCTTCACAACAACAATGAGGGAATTTAAATGAGTCTTTTCATTTCCGATGCTGTCGCAGCGACTGGCGCACCATCACAGGGAAGTCCTTACTCTCTGGTTATTATGCTGGTGGTATTTGGTCTGATTTTCTATTTCATGATCCTGCGCCCGCAGCAAAAGCGTTCTAAAGAACACAAAAAACTGATGGATTCCATCGGTAAAGGTGACGAAGTCATGACCACGGGTGGTTTGATCGGTCGCGTAACGAAAGTAGCCGAAACTGGCTATGTGGTTATCGCACTGAACGACACTAACGAAGTGATGATCAAGCGTGACTTCGTGGCAGCAGTTCTGCCAAAAGGCACGATGAAGTCTATCTAATTTTCGATTTTCCCGAAGGGAACTGCCGTGTTAAACCGTTATCCTGCGTGGAAGTATCTGATGCTGGTCGTTGTGATCATCGTCGGGCTGCTTTATGCACTTCCCAACCTTTATGGTGAGGATC
The DNA here is from genome assembly GCF_017655185.1 of Rahnella sp. ChDrAdgB13. Lineage (NCBI taxonomy): Bacteria > Pseudomonadati > Pseudomonadota > Gammaproteobacteria > Enterobacterales > Yersiniaceae > Rahnella > Rahnella sp. ChDrAdgB13. Next base: position 71,066 of record NZ_JAEMGT010000001.1, read on the forward strand.
CGGCTGTTCAAATCACTGGTGCTCGGGGTTCCGACGCCAGTGCAGTAACGCTGGACCAAGTCCGTAACGCTTTAGATCAAAATAACATTCAGAGCAAATCTATTGCTCTGGAGAATGGCGCTATTCTTGCCCGTTTTAAAGATACGGATGTTCAGCTTCGCGCTCGTGAAGTGCTGAACGGCGTTCTGGGCGACAAATTTGTGATTGCACTTAACCTGGCTCCGGCAACGCCGCGCTGGTTGAGCATGCTGGGTGCTGAGCCGATGAAGCTGGGCCTCGACTTGCGTGGTGGTGTTCACTTCCTGATGGAAGTGGATATGGATACCGCGTTAAGCAAGCTGCAAGAACAAACGATGGACAACATGCGCAGCGATTTGCGCGACAAGAATATCCCTTATGCCACGGTGCGTAAGCTCGACAACTATGGCGTTGAGGTGCGTTTCCGTGATGCTGCGACCCGCGATGCGGCCGTCAGCTATCTGACCCCACGTCACCGCGATTTAGTCATCACCAACAGCGGCGATACTGCTGTTAATGTGGTGATGACGGATGCCCGTCTGAATGAGGCGCGCGAGTATGCGGTTCAGCAAAACATCACTATCCTGCGTAACCGTGTAAACCAATTGGGTGTGGCCGAGCCGCTGGTACAGCGTCAGGGCGCAGACCGTATTGTGGTTGAGTTGCCAGGTATTCAGGATACTGCCCGCGCTAAAGAAATCTTAGGCGCAACGGCAACGCTGGAATTCCGTCTGGTTAACACCAATGTGGACGCCTCTGCAGCGGCAACAGGCCGTGTTCCGGGTGACAGCGAAGTGAAAAATACCCGTGATGGTCGCCCGGTTGTCCTGTACAAACGTGTGATTCTGACCGGTGACCATATCACTGACTCCACATCCAGCATGGATGAATACAATCAGCCACAGGTTAACATTTCTCTCGACAGCGCTGGCGGTAACGCCATGTCTAACTTCACCAAGGATAACATTGGCAAACCGATGGCAACCTTGTTCGTGGAGTACAAAGACAGCGGTAAGAAAGATGCCAATGGCCGTTCGATTCTGGCGAAACAGGAAGAAGTGATTAACGTCGCGACGATTCAGTCACGTCTGGGTAACAGCTTCCGTATTACCGGTGTGAACGATCCGAATGAAGCCCGCCAGCTTTCTCTGCTGCTGCGCGCCGGTGCGTTGATTGCGCCAATTCAGATCGTTGAAGAACGTACCATCGGCCCGACCCTGGGTATGGAAAATATCAAGCAAGGTCTGGAAGCCTGTCTGGCAGGACTTGTGGTTTCAATTATCTTCATGCTGTTCTTCTATAAGAAGTTTGGCCTGATTGCGACCACTGCGCTGATTGCTAACCTGGTGCTTATTGTGGGGATCATGTCCCTGATACCGGGTGCAACACTGACCATGCCGGGGATTGCGGGTATCGTATTAACCCTTGCCGTAGCGGTTGATGCCAACGTACTGATTAACGAACGTATTAAGGAAGAGCTTAGTAACGGACGTTCAGTACAGCAGGCTATCGAAGAAGGTTACAAAGGCGCGTTCAGCTCCATCTTTGATGCCAACGTCACGACGCTCATCAAGGTTATCATCCTGTATGCCGTCGGCACCGGGGCAATTAAAGGCTTTGCGATTACAACCGGTATTGGTGTAGCGACGTCAATGTTTACCGCAATCATCGGTACCCGTGCCATCGTAAACCTGTTGTACGGCGGCAAGCGCATCAAAAAGCTGTCTATCTGAGGAGTGCGTTGTGGCACAGGAATATACTGTTGAACAATTAAACCATGGTCGTAAAGTCTATGACTTTATGCGATGGGATTACTGGGCTTTCGGTATCTCTGGTTTCCTGTTGATCCTTTCTATCGCCATTATCGGTGTGAAAGGTTTCAACTGGGGTCTGGATTTCACCGGCGGTACGGTCATTGAAATCTCGCTGGAAAAACCTGCGGATTTGGACGTGATGCGCGCAGCGCTTGAGAAATCAGGCTTTGCCGATCCGCTGGTACAGAACTTTGGTAGCAGCCGTGACATCATGGTACGCATGCCACCGACTCAGAGTGAAACCGGCGGCCAGGTTCTGGGTACCAAAGTTCTTAGCGTGATTAACGAAACGACCAGCCAGAATGCTCAGGTGAAACGTATCGAGTTCGTCGGGCCGAGCGTAGGGGCCGATCTGGCGCAGAATGGTGCTATGGCGCTGTTAGTGGCGCTGATCGCTATCCTGATTTACGTCGGTTTCCGCTTCGAGTGGCGTCTTGCCGCAGGTGTTGTTATCGCGCTTGCTCACGACGTTGTGATCACCATGGGTGTACTCTCGTTGTTCCATATCGAAGTTGACTTGACCATCGTCGCTTCACTGATGTCGGTTATTGGTTACTCACTTAACGACAGCATCGTGGTATCGGACCGTATTCGTGAGAACTTCCGCAAGATCCGTCGCGGGACACCTTACGAAATCTTTAACGTGTCGCTGACCCAGACGCTGCACCGTACATTAATCACATCCGGTACCACGTTAGTCGTGATCCTGATGTTGTATCTGTTTGGCGGTGCATTGCTCAGTGGTTTCTCACTGACCATGTTGATTGGTGTTTCAATCGGTACGGCTTCATCAATCTACGTTGCGTCCGCGCTGGCTCTGAAACTGGGCATGAAGCGTGAACATATGTTGCAGCAGAAAGTGGAAAAAGAAGGTGCAGATCAGCCTTCGATTCTGCCGTAATCTGCCGGTAGCGTAGAAAGTAAAAACCCCGCAATGCGGGGTTTTTTTATGTCTGATTTCTAAAACTGAAAGCCCAATTTTTACTTCGCCGGAACCGGTTCTGCGGCCTGAGCGGGTTTCTGCGTGGCGACAATATTATGCAGATGAACAAAGCCCAGCGTTTCAACGGTCATCTGATCGAATTTCACCTCTATCGTTTTCACCGGACCCGGCAATAAATCCGGTTCAACCGTGATGGTCTGCGTTTGCATATCTACAGTCAGCGGCTTGCCTGTCACTGGATCCAACTGGCCCCAGTTCAGTGTGGCGGTAAATGCAGGCAGCGGCTTGCCGGCATTATTTTTAATCTCTAATACGGCCTGAACACCGCTGGCATCCGGGGCAACGCGGGTCAGTGCAAGGCTCAGTTCGCCAATTTCACTCTTCACCAGTGCAGCGCTTTTCGCCGCAGGAAGCAAATAGACCCCGTTAGTGGACTGGCGGTTCAGCGTAGTTTGCTGTTCCAGCGCTGTCGCCAGATCGGTCAGGCGGGAGAGTTTTTGGTTCAGTTGGCCTACTTCGGCTTTCAGTTCCGGTAACTTGGGATCTTGCTGTGCGCAGCCCGCAAGGCTGAACAATGCGGCAAAGGCCAGTAAGAGGCGGGGAGGTTTTGTCATATCAGAGACTTCCTTTCATCTGCCCATTGAAACATTCGTTCCGGGCACCAATATAAGATGAGTAAGTTTAACCTGATGTCTATGAAAGTAGCGACAGCCTTTGTTGTCGGCACACTTCGGGGTAAACTGGTGTCCAATTATGCTCGCTGTCAGGAAGTGCTATGCATTGCCCATTTTGTGCCGCTGTTGATACTAAAGTCATCGATTCCCGCCTGGTAGGTGATGGATCTCAGGTCCGCCGACGCCGCCAGTGTCTGGACTGCCATGAACGCTTCACGACTTTTGAAGTGGCGGAACTGGTGATGCCGCGCGTCATTAAAAGCAATGAAGTTCGCGAACCTTTCAACGAAGACAAGCTTCGCAGCGGCTTTCTGAAGGCGCTGGAAAAAAGACCGGTCAGCTCCGACGACGTCGAAACGGCCATCAGCCACATTAAATCGCAGTTACGGGCTACCGGTGAACGTGAAATTCCTGCCAAAATGATTGGTAATCTGGTGATGGATGCCCTGAAAGGGCTGGATAAAGTCGCCTACATCCGCTTCGCATCGGTTTATCGCAGCTTTGAAGATATCCGTGAATTTGGCGAAGAGATTGCACGTCTTCAGGACTAAGGAACGTTAATGCTCCCCGAACAGCCTGCCGGAACATCGTCTGACGAATTACACCGTGATGAACGCTTTATGGCGCGTGCTTTTGAGCTGGCGCGTCGCGGACGTTTCACCACCACACCCAATCCGAACGTCGGCTGCGTGATCGTCCTTAATGGCGAAATCGTCGGTGAAGGCTATCATTTGCGTGCCGGTGAACCGCATGCGGAAGTTCATGCATTACGCATGGCCGGTGAGAAAGCCCGGGGCGCGACCGCGTATGTCACGCTCGAGCCGTGCAGCCATCACGGGCGTACGCCGCCTTGTGCCGATGCCCTGCTGGCTGCCGGTGTGACCCGCGTAGTCGCCGCGATGCAGGATCCCAATCCGGAAGTTGCCGGGCGCGGTTTGTATCGCCTCAAACAGAACGGCATTGACGTCAGCCACGGGCTGATGCATTCCCAGGCGGAAGCCGTGAATCTCGGTTTCCTCAAACGTATGCGTACCGGTTTTCCTTACGTGCAGCTCAAAATGGGTGCGTCGGTGGATGGCAGAACCGCGATGGCCTCCGGCGAAAGTCAGTGGATAACTTCTCCGGCAGCCCGTGCGGATGTTCAGCGTTTTCGCGCAGAAAGCTCGGCGATTCTGAGCACCAGTGCCACCGTCCTGGCCGATAATCCTTCGCTGAATGTTCGCTGGAGCGAACTGGGCAGCGATGTGCAGGCGGTTTATCCGCAGGAAAATCTGCGTCAGCCGCTGCGCATTATTCTCGACAGTCAGAACCGCGTCACGCCAGAGCATCAGCTGGTGAATTTACCCGGCGACGTGTTGCTGGCGCGTCTGGACACTGATACGCAAATCTGGCCTGAATCCGTCGAACAATGGCGTGTGGCCGGACGCGATAATCGTATAGATCTGGTTCTGCTGATGATGCAACTGGCAAAACGCCAGATAAATTCCATCTGGGTAGAAGCGGGGCCGCAACTGGCGGGCGCCTTATTACAGGCAGGTCTGGTGGATGAATTAATCGTTTATATGGCACCGAAACTATTAGGTAATAATGGCCTGGCGCTGTGTGAACTGCCCGGCTTAACGTACCTGGCCGATGCCCCTGAATTTGCTTTCAGCGATGTCAGGCAAATTGGCCCGGATTTACGTTTGCGCCTGAAGCCAGTGTACTAAACAACACGTACTGAGAATTTTACGCCTCTCTGTCTGAATGGGTTTGAAAAGCGCATGTCCAGACAGGGTAATTTTATGATAGAATCCGCCCCCCTGCGGCGGGGGTTAGAAACTCCTGAACCCACTTTAAGGAAAACTATGAACGTTATCGAAGGTGCTGTAGCCACGCCGAACGCGCGCGTAGCGATCGCGATTGCTCGTTTTAATAATTTCATCAACGACAGCCTGCTGTCAGGTGCTGTTGATGCGTTGAAACGTATCGGTCAGGTCAGCGATGACAACATCACCGTAGTCTGGGTCCCTGGCGCATACGAATTGCCTCTGGCAACCCGTGCACTGGCTGAAAGCGGTAAGTACGACGCCGTTGTTGCGCTCGGAACTGTGATCCGCGGGGGCACTGCCCATTTTGAATTCGTAGCGGGCGAATGCAGCTCTGGCCTGTCCAGCGTTGCAATGAACAGCGAAATCCCGGTTGCCTTTGGTGTGTTGACGACAGAAAGCATCGAACAAGCCATCGAACGCGCAGGGACAAAAGCCGGTAACAAAGGTGCAGAAGCTGCACTGACCGCGCTTGAAATGATTAATGTTATCAAGGCTATTAAGGCCTGAATCTAGTTAAGGGGAAATCCGTGAAACCTGCTGCTCGTCGCCGCGCCCGTGAATGTGCCGTCCAGGCGCTTTACTCCTGGCAGTTGTCGAAAAATGACATCGCCGATGTTGAATTAGAATTCCTGACCGAGCAGGATGTCAAAGACGTAGACATTGCCTATTTCCGCGAACTGCTGTCTGGTGTGGCAAACAGTGCAGAGAAACTCGATGCATTGATGGCGCCATACCTGTCCCGCCAGTTGGACGAATTGGGCCAGGTGGAAAGAGCGATTTTGCGTCTGGCTCTGTTTGAGCTGAGCAAACGCCAGGACGTCCCTTACAAAGTGGCGATCAACGAAGCTATCGAACTGGCTAAAACCTTCGGTGCTGAAGACAGTCATAAGTTTGTCAATGGTGTGCTGGATAAAGCGGGCCCGCACATTCGTAAAAAATGATCGTCAGCCAGGGTCAGTGGCATTCATAAATGGCGACAGTCATTTTCGGTGCAATACTGAGTCTGTTGATAATCTGGTGATGTCACCTCGCTTATCCTCTGTGTGACACCCCTTTTTAAGGCCGGGCTTCCGGCCTTAAGTCATTCTAACGATTTGGAATTGTACTATGGCATGCGGCGAATTTGATGTAATCACTCGCTACTTCAACAGGTTCAGAACCGCCCGACAGGATGTTCAGTTAGGCATTGGTGATGATTGTGCCTTGCTGACAGTGGGCGAGAAGCAACTTTTAGCAGTCAGTACCGATACTCTGGTCGAAGGCATCCATTTTCTCAAAACGATTTCACCGGCTGATCTTGGCTACAAAGCGCTGGCCGTTAACCTCAGCGATCTGGCTGCTATGGGCGCCGATCCTGCCTGGGTTTCTCTGGCGCTGACGCTTCCTGAAGTGAACCCTGACTGGTTGCAGGCATTCAGTGACAGCCTCTTCGACCAGCTCAATTATTACGGTATGCAGCTGATTGGCGGCGATACCACCCGCGGTCCGCTGAGCATGACCCTGACTATTCAGGGGTTAGTGCCCGCTGGTCGCGCATTAACACGCGGTGGCGCTGGTGTCGGAGACTGGATTTTCGTCACCGGCACGCTGGGCGACAGCGCGGCGGGTCTGGCAATCCTTCTCCAGGAGCTGAATGTCAGTGATATTCCAACCCGCGATTTCCTGCTGAAACGCCATCTGCGTCCGTCACCCCGCGTTTTGCAGGGGCAGGGATTGCGCGATTTAGCGACCTCAGCGATCGACCTGTCCGACGGGCTGATTTCTGATCTTAAACATATACTGAATGCCAGCGAATGCGGCGCGCGTCTGGATCTCGATGCGATCCCGTTCTCCGATGCTATGAAGTCGGTTGCTGACCATGAACAGGCGCTGAAATGGGCGCTGACGGGCGGCGAAGATTACGAGCTGTGCTTTACCGTACCGGAAATCAACCGTGGCGCGCTGGATGTTGCGCTCAGCCATCTGGGCGTTGATTTTACCTGTGTCGGGCAAATTGCTCCGCATTCCGAGGGCCTCAAATTTATGCGTTCCGGGGCTGCCGTTGAGCTTGAATGGCAGGGGTTCGATCATTTTGCCGGTAGGGAGTTGTTGTGAATATAAGCCGTAAAAAACGCCCGGCAGGGTACAAAGGAAAAACCGGTGATCCGGTGCAGGACATGGCGGCCGCGAAAAAGCGTCTGAACCTGCGTAATCCGTGGCACTTACTGGCAACCGGTTTTGGCAGCGGATTATTCCCTGTCGGACCGGGCACCGCAGGCTCCATCGCCGCGATCCCATTCTGGATTGTCATGACATATCTGCCGTGGCAGGTGTACTCCATGATCGTCATGTTCAGTATCTGTATCGGCGTATATTTGTGTCGCCAGACTGCGCGTGACATGCGGGTTCATGACCACGGCAGTATCGTGTGGGATGAGTTTGTTGGCATGTGGATCACGCTGATGGCGATCCCGGTAAACGACTGGCGCTGGGTGCTGATCGGATTTATCGTTTTCCGCGTGCTGGATATCTGGAAACCGTGGCCGATCCGCTGGTTTGATCGCAACGTTCAGGGCGGGATGGGGATCATGATCGATGATGTGGTCGCCGGTGTTCTGGCTGCCGCAATTATCTATCTGGTGGGACATCACTGGCCGTTGTTCTGAACTGATTTGCTGTGACGTGATGTCAAAGGCGCTGCCGGTTTCGCGCAGCGCCTTTTTACCTTTCAACCGCGTATCAGCCGCTGTGATTATTTAAAACCAGTGGCCTCGTGCGGTACATACGCCATTTCCAGCTCTGCAATTTCTTCTGCTGACAACGTAATGTCTAGCGCGCCAATAGCATCCGTCAGATGCGCAAGGCGGGATGCACCGATAATCGGTGCGGTCACCACGTGCTTACTCAGGATCCACGCCAGCGCGATCTGCGCACGCGCCACCCCGTGATCTTCAGCGATTTTACCCACGCGTTCAGCAATTTTACCGTCGGCCTCATCGGTGGCGTCATATAGCGTTTTGGCAAAATTATCGGAAACAGAACGCGCCGTGGTTTCTCCCCACGGACGGGTCAGTTTGCCGCGTGCCAGCGGACTCCATGGCAGCACCGCAATATTCCTTTCCAGGCACAGCGGATACATTTCATTTTCTTCTTCACGCTGGATAAGATTGTATTGATCCTGCATCGACACAAAGCTCGCCCAGCCGTTTTGTGCCGAGACATCCAGCGCCTGTTTAAACTGATGGGCGTGCATGGATGATGCGCCGATAAAACGTGCCTTACCGGCTTTGACGACGTCATTCAGCGCTTCCAGCGTTTCTTCAATGGGCGTTTCGTAATCCCAGCGGTGGATTTGCAGCAGATCGACATACTCCATGCCAAGGCGGCGCAGGCTGTCATCAATGGATTGCATAATCGAAGCGCGTGACAGCCCCGGCTTCAGGCCGGTGACGGCGTTGTAAACCTTGGTCGCCACGACAATCTCATCACGCTTTGCAAAGTCCTTCAGCGCGCGGCCGACGATTTCTTCGCTGCTGCCGTCGGAATAGCTGTTGGCGGTATCAAAGAAATTTATTCCCGCCTCAAGCGCCTGTTTAATGATCGGGCGGCTGCTTTCTTCGGGCAGTGTCCATGCGTGGGTTCCGCGATCCGGTTCACCGAACGTCATACAGCCAAGGCACAGGCGTGAGACGTTCAGGCCGGTTTTTCCGAGAATAGTGTATTGCATGACATCTCCTGGTCAGGATGAATTGAAATCAGAAAGTCGTGAAAATGATTAGCACGCTATAACTGTAGCTTACTGAACGCCAGGATTGGGTGACGGGGGAAAAAGTTAGAAAGGAAAATCCCCTCTTTCAGGCTGAAAGAGGGGAAAAGGCTAGGCCAGCCAGTCGGTGATCTGACGGTCGATGCCTTCAGCGTCCAGCCCCAGATCGTGACGGATTTCGTCCTGTGTGCCTTGCGGAACAAAGTTGTCCGCCAGGCCGATATTGAGCACCGGCACCAGAATGCGTTTGGACATCAGCAACTCATTCACGCCGCTGCCCGCACCACCCATAATGGCGTTTTCTTCCAGCGTCACCAGCACTTCATGGCTGGCCGCCAGTTCCTGAATCAGAGCCTCATCCAGCGGTTTCACAAAACGCATATCCACGACGGTGGCATTACGTTTTTCAGCCGCTGCCAGCGCGTCCGGCAGTAAAGTACCGAAGTTCAGGATGGCAACTTTCTCGCCTTCACGACGCACAACGCCTTTGCCAATTGGCAGCGACGCCAGCGGTTCACAGGTTGCGCCCGTGCCGTTGCCGCGCGGATAACGCACGGCAACCGGGCCGCTGTTATGGTGATAACCGGTATGCAGCATCTGGCGACATTCGTTTTCATCGCTTGGCGTCATGATGGTCATGTTCGGAATGCAGCGCAGGAAAGACAGGTCGAAAGCGCCCTGATGCGTCTGACCATCTGCCCCGACGATGCCGCCACGGTCAATGGCAAACAGCACGGGCAGATTTTGGATGGCCACATCGTGGATCACCTGATCGTACGCGCGTTGCAGGAACGTCGAGTAAATCGCGACAATCGGCTTGTAGCCGCCAATAGCCAGACCGGCGGCAAAAGTCACGGCGTGCTGTTCAGCAATTGCAACGTCGAAATACTGCTGCGGATATTCACGCGAGAAGCGCACCATGCCGGAGCCTTCACGCATCGCAGGCGTAACCGCCATCAGTTTGCTGTCTTTGGCTGCGGTCTCGCACAACCAGTCGCCGAAAATTTTCGAGTAAGTTGGCAGACCTTCTTTGCTTTTTGGCAACGTGCCGGAAGCCGGATCGAATTTCGGCACTGCGTGGAAACTGATCGGATCCTTTTCCGCTGGTGCGTAACCTTTGCCTTTTTTAGTCATGATGTGCAGCAATTGCGGGCCTTTCAGCTCGCGCATGTTTTTCAGCGTTTGCGCCAGCGCAACGACATCGTGCCCGTCAACCGGCCCGATATAGTTAAAGCCCAGCTCTTCAAACAAGGTACCCGGCACCATCATGCCTTTCAGATGTTCTTCGGTACGGCGCACCAGTTCTCTAATCGGTGGCAGACCGGACAACACTTTTTTACCGCCTTCACGCAGGTGCGAGTAAAGTTTTCCGGACAAAAGTTGCGCCAGATGATTGTTCAGCGCACCGACGTTTTCGGAAATCGACATCTCGTTATCATTGAGGATGACCAGCATGTCAGGTTTGATATCGCCCGCGTGGTTCATGGCCTCGAAAGCCATCCCGGCGGTGATGGCGCCATCGCCAATCACGCAAACGGTGCGCCGGCCTTTGCCTTCACGCTCGGCGGCAACGGCCATGCCGAGACCCGCACTGATAGATGTCGAGGAGTGGCCCACGGACAACGTGTCATATTCGCTTTCGCCGCGCCAGGGGAACGGATGCAGCCCGCCTTTCTGGCGGATGGTGGAAATGCGTTCGCGACGGCCGGTCAGAATCTTGTGCGGATAGGCCTGATGGCCGACATCCCAGACAACGTGGTCGAATGGCGTGTTGTAGACATAGTGCATCGCAACGGTCAGTTCTACCGTTCCCAGACCGGACGCAAAGTGTCCGCTGGACTGGCTGACGCTGGCCAATAAATATTGACGCAGTTCGTCACAGAGCTTGGGCAGACTCTCTTTAGGGAGTGAGCGGAGATCTTCGGGATTCTCCGCCAGCGCCAGTGTCGGGTATTTGGCTAATTCAAGACTCATCAGTTGCTCATAGTAAGTTTAATTATCGCGTTCAATGATAAAGCTGGCTAACGCGAGAAGTGGCGCTGTGTTGTAAGAAAGTGCAGCCAGCTGATCCAGTGCGGAAACGGCTTCCTGATACAGATCCATCGCTTTGGCTTTTGCGCCGTCCAGCCCCAGCAGGGCAGGGTAGGTACTCTTCCCGAGTTGCTGATCCGCACCCTGACGTTTGCCGAGCGTAGCGGTGTCGCCAATCACATCCAGAATATCGTCCTGAACCTGAAACGCTAAGCCGATAGCTTGTGCGTAGTTATCCAGTATAGGCAAAACGGCACGTCCGGTTTCACCGGCAGCCAGCGCACCCATGCGCACGGCGGCGCGGATCAGCGCACCGGTTTTATGGCGGTGGATTTTTTCTAACGCTTCAAGACCCACCTGCTGGCCTTCTGCGGCTAAATCCAGTGCCTGACCGCCACACATGCCGCTGGCTCCGCTGGCGCTGGCCAGTTCGGAAATCATCGACAGGCGGTCTTTCACGGCCACGTCCGGCATATCACCATCGGCGAGAATCGAAAATGCCAGTGTCTGTAGTGCGTCACCGGCAAGAACAGCATTGGCTTCGCCAAATTTAATGTGGCAGGTCGGCTGGCCACGGCGCAAATCGTCGTCGTCCATCGCAGGTAAATCATCGTGGATCAGTGAATACGCGTGAATACATTCCACGGCGGCGGCTGGCGCATCCAGATTCTTCAAATCAAGGTTGAACAGCTGACCGCTGGCATACACCAGATACGGGCGCAGACGTTTTCCGCCCAGCAGCGAACCGTAACGCATCGCGTCCACCAGCGGTAAATCTGCCAGAGGTTGTGCGCTGACGTAGGCCGTCAGAACGCCATCGACACGCTTTTGCATGGCACGAAGTTCGCCAATAAAGCTGTCAGAAGAAGATAAGGAGATCGCTTCAGACATGACCAGTTACTCTGCTTCCGGGGTGAACGGAGTCAGCGGAGCCTCGTTGTCGCTGTCGAGCAGGATCTGAACACGCTGTTCTGCCTGTTGCAGCTTTTGCTGCCCCTGACGTGCCAGCTGGACGCCTTGTTCAAATTCGTTCAGCGCATCTTCCAGAGGCAGCTCGCCAGACTCAAGGCGGGAAACGATCTGTTCCAGTTCGGCCAGGGCCGTTTCAAAATTGGCAGGTGGTGCAGATTTTTTTGGCATAATTCTCTTTTGATATCGTTGATCAGAATTGATGATCAGAGGTCTGAGCCGCAGAGCCGGTTTTCAGCCTCGAGAGACATTCCTGTTCAGCATGACATCTGCTGTCGGGTTTTGTGCACAGAGTACGCATTTTAAGTGATATACTCTGCGCCGCAGATATTATTGCTAAGCCCAATGTGGCACATAACATACATCTGGCTTAGCAATAATAGGATCCTAGATCCTTATTCAGCGACTTACTACCCCGTTTTTTCACCCGCTAACAAAAGACTGCCATGAAGTTTATCATTAAATTGTTCCCTGAAATCACCATCAAGAGCCAATCTGTGCGTTTGCGCTTCATTAAGATCCTCTCAAGCAGCATCCGCAACGTTGTGCGGCCGCATGATGAGACGCTGGCAGTAGTCCGCCATTGGGATCATATCGAAGTTCGCAGCAAAGACGAAAGCAAACACGATCTGATTCAGGAATTACTCTGCCGTATTCCAGGTATCCGTTATGTTGAAGAAGTGGAAGACCGTCCTTACACGGATCTTCACCATATTTTCGAACAAACGCTGGAAGCCTATCGTGCTGAAGTAGAAGGAAAAACGTTCTGCGTACGCGTTAAGCGTCGCGGTAAACATGATTTTTCTTCAACCGAAGCGGAACGCTACATCGGCGGCGGCCTGAATCAGCACGTCGAATCTGCGAAGGTCAGCCTGAAAGATCCGCAAGTGACGGTGAAACTCGAAATCAACGACGATCAGCTGGTGTTGGTAAAAAGCCGGCTCGAAGGTCAGGGCGGTTACCCGATTGGCACGCAGGAAGATGTGCTTTCGCTGATTTCCGGCGGTTTCGATTCCGGCGTGTCCAGTTATATGCTGATGCGTCGCGGCTGTCGTGTGCATTATTGCTTCTTCAATCTGGGCGGCGCGGCGCATGAAATCGGCGTGAAACAGGTAGCACATTATCTGTGGAACCGTTTTGGCAGCTCACACCGCGTGCGTTTCATCTCTGTCGATTTCGAACCGGTGGTGGGTGAAATCCTCGAAAAAGTCGAAGACGGTCAGATGGGCGTTGTCCTGAAACGTATGATGATTCGTGCCGCCTCTTCCATTGCTGAGCGCTACGGCGTTCAGGCGCTGGTCACTGGTGAAGCGCTCGGTCAGGTGTCCAGCCAGACACTGACCAACTTACGCCTGATCGACAACGTGTCTGACACGCTTATCCTGCGTCCGCTGATTTCCCACGATAAAGAACACATCATCAAGATTGCCCGTGAAATCGGCACGGAAGATTTTGCGAAAACTATGCCGGAATATTGTGGCGTGATTTCCAAAAGCCCGACCGTGAAAGCCGTGAAAGCGAAAATCGAAGCCGAAGAAGCGATGTTCGATTTCAGCGTGCTGGATAAAGTCGTCAGCGAAGCGCGAAATGTCGATATTCGCGAAATTGCAGCGCAAGCCGCAGAAGTCGTGCCGGAAATTGAAACGGTCGCTGAATTTACGTCAACCGATATCGTGCTGGATGTCCGTGCGCCGGATGAAGCCGACGCGCAGCCGCTGACACTGGAAAACGTTGAGGTTAAACCTCTGGCGTTCTACAAACTTGCGACTCAGTTTGGCGATCTCGACCAGACCAAAACCTATCTGTTGTATTGTGACCGTGGCGTAATGAGCCGTTTGCAGGCGCTGTATCTGAAAGAACAGGGCTTTGATAATGTAAAAGTCTATCGCCCATAGTCATTAAGCGTTAGCCAAAATAAAGGGGTTCAGCCATGCTGAGCCCCTTTTGCTTTGCGGCATCCGGATTAGGATTCGCGTGCGCCTTCGTCGGTGTAGTTATAAATACCTGGCGCCAGAACCAGTTGTGCGGCAATTTCTGCGGCTTTGGTTTTGCCCAGAAGCAGGTCGATAATTTTAAGTGCGAACTCCATGGACGTTCCCGGCCCCTGGCTGGTGAGCAGGTTTACGCGCGGATCGAAAATCACCCGGCGATCGGACCATTTGTTCGGATCGATTTTGTCTTTCAGGCCCGGAAAACCGGTCATGTTACCGACAGGGAATAAATCGTGATATTCCAGCACCAGCGCGGGTGCGGCGCAGATCGCCGCCACGATTTTACCGCTGACGTGCATCTGACGGACTTTCTCCACCAACAGCGGGCTTTCACTGAAACAGGTCGCGCCGCCAAGGCCGCCGGGCAGAACAACGACGTCGTGGTCGTCATCGGCGACATCCACCAGCGCGGCGTCTGCCAGAATACGCACACCGCGTGAACAGCGGATTTCAAGATTGCCATCCCCCGCAACGCTGGCGGTGGTGACGTGGATACCGGCGCGAACCAGCAAATCAATCACGGTGACGGCTTCAATTTCCTCGCTACCAGGTGCCAGGCAGACCAGTACCGATGCGCTCATAGTCGTTTTCCTTTCTTTTAATTTGTTCAAATAATCGGGTATTAACCGGCAGGTTGAGTCCGTATTTGCGTCCGCGACGCAGCAGATAGCCAGTAATGTAATCAATCTCAGTGTGACGCTGGTTGCGGATATCCTGCAACATGGAAGAGTGATTGGCGGCGGTGGAATCAATCACCTGATAAATAAAGCTCAGCAGCGATTCACTGTGAATTTCCACGCCTTCAATCGCCATGACCTGCGCGACTTCCTGACAGATTTGTTCAATCTGGTCGGCATACGCCAGCAAATCCCCGTTGGTACATTCGTAGTTGGCGGTCAGAGGATTAATCACGCAGTTCACCGCCAGTTTATTCCACAGCGACGGCTTGATGTTGTCGTGCCACGCGACGTCCGGCAGCGCGTGATGCAGCACATCTGCCAGCGAACTCAGCGCCGCAGCGCGTGGCGAAACTGGCCCGATATGCGTGGCACCAGTGGCAACGTGGAGAATGGCATTGCCTTCGTGACGCGCCGCGTGCGTGGTCGCGCCCTGCAAAATCGCCAACCGGTTTGGCGGCAATTCATCGACGGTTCCCATGCCGTTGTGCAGCAGTAATATCGCGCAATTATCGTTCAGCATCGGCATCAGCGCGCTGACGGCTCCGGAAACCTGCCAGGCTTTGAGGGTTACGAGCAGTAATTCGCTTTGCGCCAGATGCTCAGGATCGTTGGTGGGCAGGTTACGGTTAAAGGCGATGCCTTCGGGGGAAATCACGTTGACGGCACAAAATGGCTGCGGAATACGTATCCAGCCCTGAACGTCGTGGCCTTGCTGATAAAGTGCTGAAAGCCAAAGTTGCCCCAGCGCACCACAACCAAGAACTGTTATTTTCATTGTGCCTCCCGGGAAATGCGGCGAAAACCGCCGTTAAAGCCGGTTGTAGAAAGAATATTCTGCTGTCCGGTTATCTTATTAGTATAGACATTTGTGCTGTACATCACATTTCCACCTGTACTTTTTGACCATTGGAGCATTTCATGTTCGGTGGTTTGCTGTTGTTTGGCATCGACGGTTGAAGGCGGTATTATGCACGCCATATAACGTGCAATACAAAAACTACAGGGAGAAGCGATTATGCCGTCTTTTGACATTGTTTCCGAAATCGACATGCAGGAAGTGCGCAACGCCGTGGAAAATGCCAGCCGTGAACTGCAAACCCGCTGGGATTTCCGCAATATTCCGGCCAGCTTCGATCTCAACGAGAAAAACGAGAGTATCAAAGTGGCCAGTGAATCTGATTTTCAGGTTAATCAGCTGGTTGATATTCTGCGTGAGAAGTTAGCTAAACGCGGCATTGAAGGCGGGGCGCTGGAAATTCCTGAGCAGATGGATCACAGCGGTAAAACGTACAGCGTTGAAGCTAAACTGCATTCTGGGATTGAATCCGCGCTGGCGAAGAAAATCGTCAAGCTGATCAAAGACAGTAAAATCAAAGTGCAGGCGCAGGTACAGGGCGACGAAGTTCGCGTCACCGGCAAAGCGCGTGATGATTTGCAGGCCGTGATGGCGTTAATCCGTAACGGCGATTTAGGCCAGCCCTTCCAGTTTAAAAACTTCCGCGACTAATAGCCTTCGACCTTCGCGCTGCAGATGCGTTGACTGGCGGGAATATTAAAGGGGCGCTGTGCGTCCCTTTTTTATGGTGGTCACTTCGGCTGGCGTAGCCTTTTCACCAGTTCGAAGTCTTTAAAGTAGATCGGTTTATCGTGCTGCATTGAAAGATTTCCGGCGACCCCGGTCAGGATCGACATCGCTCCGGCCCGATGATCGGCCGCGCGTTTTAACGGATCATCTTTGCGCTCGCCGAACAGGTCTTCCAGCATGGCATTATCGCCGCCGCCATGACCGCCTTCTCCCAGCTGGAATTGGGCTTTCCACGGTTGTGCAAATAACGGGTAAACCGTGATTTCTGCTGTTTCGATACTGCCTTCATTCTCACGTTTCCCACCGGCATTCACGTAAGACATTTCGACGATTTTCATTTCAATGCGGCCTTTGGTGCCGTTGAACACCACGTTCAGTCCTTCCCACGGCAGATACGCATTCAGTGAATAAGTCAGCTGCACTTTGTTGTGGTATTTCACCAGCACCGATAGCGTATCTTCAATATTAATGCCGTCGCTGAATACGCTCTGGTCGCGGAAATAGTTATCCTCATGCTCGGCATCCAGGTACAGCGCTTTGAGCTGCGCATTCTCTTCCATGTGCAGAGCAAACGGATCGTTCTGCGCCTGCGGATAGCCATGTGCACGCGGATAAAATTGAGTCACGCCGCGCTTCTCGGCATTCTCTTTTCCATAAAAACGCAAATCACCCTGGGCATACACTTTTTCCGGTGTGCTGTTCAGCCAGAAGTTCATCAGGTCGAAGTGGTGGGTGGATTTATGCACCAGCAGGCCGCCGGAATTGCGTTTTTCACGGTGCCAGCGACGGAAATAATCTGCGCCGTGTTCGGTATTGAGCAGCCATTCAAAGTGCACAGAAAGCACTTCACCGATGGTTTCCTGCTGGAGTAGTTCGCGGATTTTGCTGTGATGCGGGGCGTAGCGGTAATTGAACGCGACGCGAACCTGATAGCCCGTGGCATCGACAGCATCCAGAATGCGCAGCGCGCGCTGTTCATCAATGGTCATTGGCTTTTCAGTGATGACGTCACAACCGGCGTGCAGGGCGCGGACGATATAGTCGTCGTGGGTGCGATCCATGCTGGTGACAATCACGATGTCCGGTTTAGTTTCGTCGAGCATTGCAGAGAAATCGGCAGCTTTCCATGTTGATACACGGGCGATGCCACTCTGCTCAAGCTGGCGGTTTGCATAATCCATTCGCGTCTGGTTTGTATCGCAGAAGGCCACAAATTTTGCGTTGTGGCGGTATTTGCCGGTGATCGCTTCAATGTACAAACCTGAGCGACCACCGGTGCCAACGAGAGCATATGTTTTCATGAGATCCTCAATAGGCCCGAAAGCCGTCATCACTGACAAAATTTTGTTAAGGAATTCTTGAGGATAATGATTACTGGGGTTTTTTAAGTGAGGAGAGTCACGCGGTGGGGATAAAATTGAAACGCTGTGCCAGTTTGCAGGCACAGCATTTATTAACGTCAGAGGGTGTCAGGCAGCGCTGACCAGTTGTTCGAGAGCCTGGCGGTTGGTCTGTTTGGTATCGACCTTCACGTAAGCACTGAATTCTTCCGGTACGACTACCGCTTCTGCCACGCCCGGCTGGGCCAGAATGCGCGCCTGAAGGGCGGAATCTTTTACCGCCAGTTCAGACAACGTAATGCGCAGGCTGCTGACGTACGGCGGTTCGGTCATAGTGGAACTGACCAGCAACCAGACAATGGCAATTGCCGCACAGACCAGGAACACCGCGCCAGCACCTGCGTTTCCGTAAACATAACCGCCTAAGCTTCCGCCAATCGCCACCCCGATAAACTGGCTGGTGGAATACAAGCCCATCGCGGTGCCTTTGTATCCTGCCGGAGATTCTTTGCTGATAAGCGAGGGCAGAATGGCTTCCATAACGTTAAACGCCAGGAAGAACAGCTGGATACCGGCAATCACGGCCCATAAATGCAGACCCGCCGACCACAGCACGATTTCCGCCAGCAACAGTACTGCGACACAGCCCATGAATACCTGTTTCATGTGGCGTTTTTTCTCGGCGTAGATAATGACCGGAATGACGGCAACGAAAGACGTAAGCATGGTGATCAGGTAAACGCGCCAGTGTTCGCTTGGCGGGAAACCTGCGTGTTCCATCACTTGCGGTAACACCACAAAACTCGACATCAGCAGGATATGCAGACACAAAATTCCGAAATTGAGTTTCAGCAATTTGGCGTTGCTCAGCACTTTACCGAAGCTGCCTTTCACCATGCTCGATTCACGATTAAGAATGTGCGTGGCAGGGGAGGGCACCACGGCAACGGTAATAATGATGCCGAGAATAGTCAGTACTGCGATGGCCCAGAACAGGGCGTGTAAGCCCCACGCGTGCGTGATAATCGGGCCGAGCACCATCGCAATTGCAAAGGTAATGCCGAAGCTGATGCCGATAAACGCCATTGCTTTGGTGCGGTTCTGTTCGCGGGTCAGGTCAGACAGCAGGGCCATGACGGCGGCAGCAATCGCGCCGGAGCCTTGCAGGGCACGACCAATGATCACGCCCCAGATAGATTCGGTTGAAGCAGCCACAATGCTGCCGATGCAGAAGATGACCAGACCAAAGACGATCAGGGGTTTGCGGCCCACGCGGTCAGAAAGCAGTCCAAACGGGATTTGGAAAACGGCCTGTGCCAGTCCGTAAATGCCTATGGCGATGCCGATCAGTGCTTCGCTGGCGCCGGAGAGTTTCATGCCATAAGTGGTCAGTACTGGCAGAACCATGAACATGCCAAGCATGCGCAAAGAAAATACTGTCCCTAGTCCCCATGTAGCCCGACTTTCCTGCGGGGTCATCTGGTTATCGTTCACATTACTACCTCAAAATAACAATCCGACATTTTAATGATTAAGCCGGCCTGGGTAAAACGATGGATCTTTAGCAGATATTACGGGATTTGCCTGATGCTCAAAGCAAAAGAAAAGGCCAGTATTGCTACTGGCCTTTCGCTATGATTTCAGAGCGTTACACTGAAATTGTGTGTTACCAAACGTAGGTCAGCAACGATGTTGGCGCAGAATTAAAATCCACGGACATCATGAAGCTCAGCGACATGATAGTGATGATGGAAAAACCAAACAGTTTTCTCGCCCACACCACGTCGTTTTCCGTTTTGTAACCCTTCAGTGCCATGCCCAGCCACCAGATACTGACAGCGGCGGCAACGACCAGGTATTTATACCCTGCGTAACCGCTCAGGGTCAGCATCAGCGTCGCAATCATAAACGCCAGAATGTAGACGATAATATGATGTTTGGCGACAGAGATGCCTTTCACCACTGGCAGTACCGGGATGCCTGCTGCCTGATAATCTTTGAAGCGGAAGATGGCAATCGCGTACGAATGCGGCATCTGCCACAGGCTGAAGATCAGAAGCAGGATCAGGGCACCGGTATCGAACTGGCCTGAAACGGCGCAGTAACCGATAACCGGTGGCGCTGCGCCAGACAAGCTGCCGATCAACGTGCCGTATACCGAGTTGCGTTTCATGTACAGGCTGTAAACGCCGACATAAACCACAAAGCCCATCACTGCCAGCCACATCGCCAGCGGATTTGCTCCGATATACAACAACGCAAAGCCCGCAATACCCAGAATGGTCGCGTAAACCAGGCTTGTTTTCGGCGGAATAAGCCCTTTCACCAGGACCCGGTTCTTCGTTCTTTCCATGATCCGGTCGATGTCGCGGTCGATAAAGTTGTTAAATACACAACCCGATGCGACAACCAGCGAAACACCCACCAAAGTGGCGAGAAAGAGTGGGAAGTCGATGCTGCCTTTGGCAGCAAGGAGGAATCCCCCGATGACAGAAATTAAGTTGCCGAAAATAATTCCTGGTTTCGTTACTTGCAGGTATTGCTTAATCATCACGTGCAGCTCGGCTCTTTAACTGACCATCATATTGAGGTTGAGGTTATACATAATCCACAATGAGCCCACAACGACGATAAAGATAATCACAGCGGTGAACAGAAGTGCCACCAGGTTCCAGCGCTCTTCCGACGACGTATTCATGTGCAGGAAGAACACCAGATGGACAACGATCTGGATGATTGCGGACGCAACCACGGTACCCAGGATCAGTGAATGTGATGCCGTGTCGGTCATGACCATGGCAAACGGGATCACCGTCAGGATAACCGACAAGATGAAGCCAATCGCATATGACTTCAGGCTGCCGTGGCTTGCGCCACCATGGGAAGTAGCAGAATGACTCATTACATCGCTCCCATCAGATAAACAACGGTAAACACGCAGATCCACACTACGTCCAGGAAGTGCCAGAACAGGCTCAGACACATCAGACGGGTTTTGTTAACTTCAGTCAGACCGCGACGTGAAACCTGAACCATCATGGTCAGGATCCAAATCAGGCCACAGGTCACGTGCAGACCGTGGGTGGCGACCAGTGCAAAGAAGCCAGACAAGAAACCACTGCGCTGCGGGCCATAGCCTTCAGCAATCAGGTGATGGAATTCATAGAGTTCCATCCCGATGAAGCCTAAACCGAACAGGAATGTCAGGAACAACCAGCCGTTAACGCCTGCTTTGTTACCCTTGTTCATGGCCAGCATTGCAAAGCCGTAAGTGATACTACTGAACAGCAGGCAGAAGGTTTCTACCAGCACGAACGGCAGTTCAAAAATGTCTTTACCAGTGGGACCGCCAGCGGTCCCGTTTACCAGTACTGCATACGTTGCGAACAGGCTCGCAAACAGGATGCAGTCACTCATCAGGTAGATCCAGAAGCCGAAGACTTTGGTTGCACCTGCGTCGTGGTGCCCATGCTCAGCATGGGCTTCATCGTGGTGAGTCAGAGTATCAGTTGCCATGTTTCACACCTGCTTTACGGATTTGTTCAAAATGCTGGTTTTCAATACGTTCCACTTCTTCAACTGGCACGTAGTAATCAACATCTTCGTCGAAGCTTTTCGCAATCCAGGTCGCAGCCAGGGCAATGAAGCTCACTGCTGCCAGCCACCAGATATCCCAGATTAATGCGAAACCACAAACCAGGCTCAGCATAGCGATGATGAAACCGGCGCCGCTGTTACGTGGCATATGAATCGGTTCATATTTAGCAGGCTGCTTGTAAGCGGTACCTTTCTCTTTCATGTCCCAGAACTCATCACGGTCGTGAATTTGCGGCACGATAGCGAAGTTGTAGAACGGAGGAGGAGAAGAGGTTGACCACTCGAGAGTACGTGCGCCCCACGGGTCACCGGTCAGATCACGGTTCTGGTCACGGTCGCGAACAGAGACGAAGATCATGATCAACTGGCAGAGGATACCGATAGCAATCAGTGCAGCACCACATGCCGCAACAACCAGCAGCGGGTGGAACTCAGGATCGATATTCTGGCTGACGCGACGGGTCATCCCCATGAAGCCCAGTGCATACAGAGGCATGAACGCAACGAAGAAGCCGATGATCCAGAACCAGAATGAACGCACACCCCATTTTTCGTTCAGCGTGAAGCCGAAGGATTTAGGGAACCAGTAAGTCAGACCAGCGAAGCAACCGAAGACCACACCACCGATGATAACGTTATGGAAGTGGGCAATCAGGAACAAACTGTTGTGCAGCACGAAGTCAGCACCCGGAACCGCCAGCAGAACGCCAGTCATACCACCAACAGAGAAGGTGATGATGAAGCCAACGGTCCACAGCATCGCCGCGTTAAGCGTGATACGACCCTGATACATCGTGAACAGCCAGTTGAAGATTTTTACCCCAGTCGGGATAGAAATGATCATCGTCATGATGCCGAAGAAGGCATTGACGTTGGCGCCTGAACCCATGGTAAAGAAGTGGTGCAGCCAAACGATGAACGACAACACGGTGATGGCGATGGTTGCCCATACCAGCGAGGTGTAACCGAACAGACGTTTTTTGGAGAAAGTTGCAGTAACTTCCGAGAACACACCAAATACTGGCAGAACCAAAATGTACACTTCCGGATGGCCCCAGGCCCAAATCAGGTTGATGTACATCATCATGTTGCCGCCCATATCATTCGTGAAGAAATGGGTGCCCAGATAACGGTCTAATGTCAGCAGTGCAACAGTCACGGTCAGAATCGGGAAGGACACGATAATCAACACGTTGGTGCACAGTGCGGCCCAGGTAAATACCGGCATTTTCATCAGCGGCATGCCTGGTGCGCGCATCTTCAGGATGGTCGCAAAGAAGTTAACACCGGTCAGCAAGGTTCCGACACCGGATATCTGGAGACTCCAGATCCAGTAATCTACCCCGACCCCCGGACTGTATTCCTTACCTGACAGTGGCGGATAAGCCAGCCAGCCGGTCTGTGCGAACTCGCCAACACCCAGAGAGATGTTGATAAGCACAACAGCCGCGGCGGTGAACCAGAAGCTCACGTTGTTCAGGAACGGGAACGCAACGTCGCGCGCACCGATTTGCAAAGGAACCACCACGTTCATCAGACCGATTACGAAAGGCATCGCCATGAAGAAGATCATGATAACGCCGTGCGCGGTAAAGATTTGGTCATAGTGATGAGGCGGCAGGAAGCCCGGTTCACCTGCAGAAGCAAGAACCTGCTGGCTACGCATCATGATCGCATCGGCAAAGCCACGCAGCAGCATGACGAAGGCCAGAATGATGTACATGATACCTAATTTTTTGTGGTCGACAGACGTCAGCCACTCGGTCCACAGATACTTCCACTTACCGAAATAGGTGATGCCGGCAAGAACAGCCAGGCCACCAATGATAATCGCGGCAACTGTGACCATGATAATCGGTTCATGATACGGAACCGAATCAAGCGTTAATTTTCCGAACATCGTTTATTCCTCGGCTCCGGCTGCGTGAGACTGTCCACCCATATCCATGCCTTTCATGTCACTGCCGGCGGGCATTGGCATGGTATGACCTTCTGGCGCTGCCTTCATGTCATGCATGGAGTATTTGCCAATGATTTCTTTGAACAAACCAGGTTTTGCTACAGAGAAGTATTCGACCGGGTTGTCGATACTCTGTGCAGCCAGTTTGTTGAAGTCATCAGTGGTTGCCAGCTGGTTCGGTGCGCTTTTCACTTTTGCTACCCAGGTGTCGAAATCGGCACGGGTTGGAGTCGCAATTGTGTTGAACTTCATGCCAGAGAAGCCGCGGCCGCTGAAGCTTGCTGAGATGCCCTTATAGGTACCCGCCTCATTTGCAATCAAGTGCAACTGAGTCTGCATACCGGCCATCGCATAAATCTGCCCGCCTAACTGAGGAATAAAGAACGAGTTCATCACAGAGTCAGAAGTGACTTTGAACTGAACCGGCACATCTTTAGGAATGACGAGCTCGTTAACGGTAGCGATGCCCTGTTCCGGATAAATGAACAACCATTTCCAGTCCAGAGAAACGACTTCAACCGTCATCGGTTTTTCGTCAGTCACGATAGGCTTGAACGGATCAAGCGAGTGGGTGGTTTTCCAGGTAATCGTTGCCAGAATGGCAATGATTATAATTGGAACTGTCCAGACGACGGCTTCAATTTTGTTGGAGTGGGACCAATCAGGACTGTATTTTGCTTTTGTGTTGGAAGCACGATACTTCCACGCAAAGGCAAACGCCATGATAATAACTGGTATAACGACGATCAGCATTAAACCAATCGCTGTTAAAATCAGCGTTCTCTGCTCAAGTCCAATTGCTCCCTTGGGATCCATCAATGCCGTATTGCAACCGCTCAACATTAACGCGGAGGCAAATAAGGACAACATCCCAATACTTTTATTGTATTTCTTAAGTCTCATCTAACGACCTCAATAACTAGGGCTCTATTGTCGCTTCAGGTGTGCGGGCATTTTACGGGAAGGTTGCAGGACTGTAAACACGCTTAAACAAGTGTCAAAGCGCTGTTGACACTTTATGTTAACGCAGTCACACATGTCACGGATCGTGACAATTTACAGTGGGCAACAATATGTTGCGTATAGATTTTTTTCTATAGTGATGAAAAACAAGGGGTGATACATTTTCAAATATTTATGGCCGTCCATAATCCCGGCAATAGGTTTAATTAATGTTAAATTAATGTAGAAACCAAGTGAAATAAAACACACAAAAAGAACCGGAGAAAAATTATCCCAACAAATATAATTTTTCCTGAATTTAATTTATTGGGTGATATTTATAGATCATTTGTTAAATGAAACGCGCCATTCATTTTGATAATGAATGGCGGTAAATCAGGAACGTGCAGTCCTGCGCAGTGAGAGAAAATCGAGCAAACTGCCTAAAATAATACCGATAAGACAAACGAAAACGCCCGCCTCCAGCAAAAATCCGGTAAACCCGTGCCACGACGCCCAGCCTAAACTGTTCACAATCAGCGTCACCAGCCACACCACCAGCAGCAAACTCCCGCCCAGCATACAGCGTAACGCCCAGCTGTAAGGTTTGGCGAAGTGAATGCGCGGCAGGAAAGTGTCCGTTTTCTGGGTGTATTCAAGCGTCTGGCGGCAAACCGCTAACAGCAGCAGCCCCGGAACACCGGCAACAATCGAGAAAAGATAGAACCACGGCCAGCCGTAAGCCTCCACGAACCAGCCGGCAATCGGACCCACATAGACACGGCCCACCGCAGAAAGTGCAGAGAGCAGGGCGAACTGGGTTGCGGAGAACGAACGGTTGCAAAGCGTCATCAGCAGGGCCACAAACGCCGCTGTTCCCATCCCGCCGCACAGGTTTTCGAAGAAAATTGCCGCGCCCATGGTATATAGATCTTTATCGGTAATGGCGAGAAGCCAGTAACCCGCATTTGAAACTGCCTGTAAAATACCAAACAGCATCAGCGCGCGGAACAGGCTCAGACGCTGCATCAGCATCCCGCCAAAAAGCGCGCCAATAATCGTGGCCATCAGACCGAGCGTTTTGTTCACCAGCCCGACTTCCCCTGCGTCAAACCCGACACCACGGATTAAGAATGTCGTGCTCAGGCTGCCCGCAAACGCGTCGCCCATTTTGTACATCACGATGAGAAGTAAAATCAGCCAGGCGTTATTGCGGCCAAAGAAGTCTTTCAGAGGTGCCACAACGGCCATTTCAATCGTGCGCGGTGCAGGCTGCGAATTTTGCGGTTCCGGCGATATCAGTGTGGCGAAAACGCCCATCAGCATCAGCACCGCCATCAGCCAGTACATGTGCTGCCAGCCGAGATATCGGTCTGCAAGCCATAACGCCAGCCCGCCGGAAACCAGCATTGCCAGACGATAGCCCAGCACGGAAACTGCGGCACCGTTTCCGCGTTCTTCAGGTGGCAGTAAATCCGTTTTATACGCATCGAATACGATGTCTTGCGAAGCCGATGCGAAAGCAATCAGCACTGCCAGCGCAGCCAGCCAGAACAAATCTTTACCGGGATCCATAAAGCCCATGGCGAAAATCGCCGCGACCAGCAGCAATTGCGTCAGGATCAGCCAGCCGCGGCGGCGTCCGAGAAATGACGGGGTATAGCGGTCCATCATCGGCGACCACAGGAATTTGAACACGTAAGCCTGGCCGACCAGCGAGAAAATCCCAATAGTTTTCAGATCGACATTTTCGACGGTCATCCACGCCTGCAATGTGCCGGACGTCAGCGCCAGCGGTAAACCGGAAGCAAAGCCCAGAAGCAGTAAAATGACGGTATTGCGTTGCGTGAAAATCTTAAAGTACTGACTGATCATGAAAATGTGTTCCTGCGAACCGGTGAGAGAGTGACGCAGAGGCATAATAAAGGAAGCGGGGAGAATAAAGGAAGGAATGCTTGTTCTGAAAAGCATTCTGCCCGGACTGGCCGGGCAGAATAGGTCACACAGATTTCAGCCGGAGCTTATCGGGCGTTAGCCTTGATGAAGTCGCTGATGCTGGTGTCGGAGGCCATGTCGCTGATGACATCACCCAGCGTGGTGTTAACCGCGTTGGTGATTTTGGCGTTGGTGGCGGAAAGCGCACCCTGAACGTTGTACGTTGAGCGGTAATTTTTCACCTGTTTGCTGCCATTTTTCGCTGTAGCGATGATAGAAATATCTGCTTTGGTGGTGATGTTGTAGCGCAGGTTACCTTCCTGAACATCCGCATACAGATTATTGACGACAATCTGGAGGTCAACTGCGCCGTCAGCACCGACCATGTAACCGCGTGCGGTCATTTGTTTTTCCAGAGATTCCTGCAACAGGAAACGCAGATCGCGTGAAGGCGTGAGGGAAATCAGCTGGCCGTCACGGTTAACTTTGGCCAGAGCCTGATCCTGGCGCTGGTCAGCACCGTTGATGCTGATCGTGATGCCCTGAAGTGTTGGGTCTTGTGAAGGCAGAACAATTTTCGGGGACACATCCAGCGTGTTAGTGCTGGTTGCGCATCCGGCCAGCATGAACAGTGCCAGCACAGGGAAAATGATTTTTTTTAACATGTGTGTTTTCTCAATATTAATAAAGGAGTAATGCTCAAAAATTTGCCGACATCATAACATCGCCATTTGCGGGTGGAAGTCCCGTCAATCTGTAAAAACGGATATTTAGCGTTTTTTTTCAGCAAGTATGCAGTATCACCGACTCCGGCGTAGCGAAGCCGCGATTTCTTTGACAGACTGAGCGCCATTTTTATCAATCAACTGCATAAATTTTTTAATGTGATTAACGTAGAGCTGTAAAGCAGCCTATTATTTAAATGTAGAGAGTTTTAAGTAGATAGGTGTACCAGACAGGCGCGGTTCTCTGCAGATGCGGTGTGAGGAGATTGCTATGATTCGTGAGCAAATAGAAGCAAAATTAGCTGAGGCATTCGACCCTGCGTTCCTGGAAGTGACTGACGAAAGCTATCGTCATAATGTACCGGCAGGCTCAGAAAGCCATTTCAAAGTCGTGATGGTGTCCGATAAATTCGTCGGCGAACGCTTTTTAGCACGTCATCGTGCCATTTACGGGCGTTTAACCGAAGAACTGGCGGGCAGCGTGCACGCACTGGCTCTCCATACTTACACGCAAAAAGAGTGGGAAGGCTTACAGGACACCGTTCCCGCATCACCGCCTTGCCGCGGTGCGGGAACAATGGCCTGATAGTGAGGATCTGATTCACAAAAGGCACAAATATCAGCATTTGATACGGTAAAACTGGAACTTTCCTTATCAGATGCGGTATTAGTAGAGGCGAATTTCAAGAAACGGCCCGCGGGCCGTTTTTGTTTTTCCTCTGACAGGCAGACGACAAGGTGGTTAACGCCTTTGCATCGACCGCATTTTTCGAAGGATCGAGTCCCGTGTGAGTTTCCCTCCCGCGCGTAGAGATACCGTCCTCGACTCAGTGCGCATGCGTCGCTATAATGTCGCGTCTAATTTTTCCGGAATGGTTTCGGACGCTCTCGAATACAGGGCTACGTTCTGATAACAGGACTGTCCCGGTTCTTAGAAGTCGTTTTCAAGGTAAGTTCGCGCAATTGTGCTTCTCATCTTGAGAACGACTTCTGGAGTTGACCGAGCACTGTGATTTTTTTTTGAGGTAACAAGATGCAAGTTTCTGTTGAAACCACTCAAGGCCTTGGGCGCCGCGTAACGATTACTGTTCCTGCTGAAAGCATTGAAAAAGCAGTGAGCAGTGAACTGATCAACGTCTCTAAAAAAGTACGTATTGACGGCTTCCGTAAAGGCAAAGTACCAAGCCACATCATCGAACAGCGTTATGGCGCGTCAGTACGTCAGGACGTACTGGGTGATCTGATGCAACGCAACTTCGTTGATGCGATCATCAAAGAAAAAATCAATCCAGCTGGCGCACCTAACTATATCCCGGGTGAGTACAAGCAGGGTGAAGACTTCAATTTCTCCGTAGAATTTGAAGTGTACCCGGAAGTTGAGCTGAAAGATCTGGAAAACATCGAAGTTGAAAAACCTGTTGTTGAAGTTAACGACGCTGATGTTGATACCATGCTGGAAACTCTGCGCAAGCAACAAGCTGACTGGAAAGAAACTGACGCTGCAGCCACTGCTGAAGACCGCGTTACCGTTGATTTCTCCGGTTCTATCGACGGTGAAGAATTCGAAGGCGGCAAAGCCTCTGATTTCGTACTGGCTATGGGCCAGGGCCGCATGATCCCAGGCTTCGAAGACGGTCTGGTGGGTCACAAAGCCGGTGAAGAATTCACCATCGACGTAAACTTCCCTGAAGATTACCACGCAGAAAACCTGAAAGGTAAAGCGGCTAAATTCGCGATTACCCTGAAGAAAGTTGAAGAACGTGAGCTGCCAGAACTGACGCCAGAATTCATCAAACGTTTCGGCGTGGCTGATGGTTCTGTTGAAGGTCTGCGTGCAGAAGTACGTAAAAACATGGAACGCGAACTGAAAGGTGCTGTACGTAACCGCATCAAAACTCAGGCAATCGACGGTCTGGTCAGCGCTAACGAAATCGACGTGCCATCTGCACTGATCGACGGCGAAGTAGACGTTCTGCGTCGCCAGGCTGCACAACGTTTCGGCGGCAACGAAAAACAAGCGCTGGAACTGCCTCGTGAGTTGTTCGAAGAGCAAGCTAAACGTCGCGTTGTTGTCGGTCTGCTGCTGGGCGAAGTGATCAGCCAGCACGAACTGAAAGCTGACGAAGATCGCGTTAAAGCGTTGATCGAAGAAATGGCTTCTGCGTATGAAGATCCACAGGAAGTGGTTGAGTTCTACAGCAAAAATAAAGAGCTGATGAACAACATGCGTAACGTCGCGCTGGAAGAACAAGCGGTCGAAACTCTGTTGTCTAAAGCGAAAGTGACTGAAAAAGCCACCACCTTTACTGAGCTGATGAACCAGACTCAACCTGCATAATCTGATTGCATGTTGCTGAGCCTGTTTACAGGTTCGACACTGAAGCCCGCAGTTTTTACTGCGGGCTTTTTATTTCCTGAAAATCAGATATTTTTGTTTTTGGCTGTTGTTTTTGCACTATATTTATCAATATAAGGCACAGCTCACGTAGACCTGTTCATTCCATTTCACCAATATGGCCTTTCATCTACCCGGTCGGGGTGAAAGAGAAAAGAAATTTTCCGTCAGGCTTGAAAAAAGGGCGTAAATCCCCCAATTAATAATGACGAACCCAGGTAAATTTGCAGTTAAAATCTGACTGATAACGACCGTCAGACGTGTAAATGGCGACTTGGCCGCTTGAGCATAGTCATGTGTGCCTATCTCAAGTAGAATCGGTTTTAAATAGCGCCAAACAGAATCTATTAGGAGACGGTTATGTCATACAGTGGTGAAAGAGAGCAATTTGCACCAAACATGGCGTTGGTACCCATGGTGGTTGAGCAAACTTCACGGGGCGAGCGTTCATACGACATCTTCT
Organism: Rahnella sp. ChDrAdgB13; assembly: GCF_017655185.1. Taxonomy (NCBI): domain Bacteria; kingdom Pseudomonadati; phylum Pseudomonadota; class Gammaproteobacteria; order Enterobacterales; family Yersiniaceae; genus Rahnella; species Rahnella sp. ChDrAdgB13. Next base: position 100,684 of record NZ_JAEMGT010000001.1, read on the forward strand.
CCCGTCTGCTTAAGGAACGAATCATCTTCCTGACGGGTCAGGTTGAAGACCATATGGCTAACCTGATTGTTGCCCAGATGCTGTTCCTGGAAGCAGAAAGCCCGGAAAAAGACATTTACCTTTATATCAACTCACCGGGTGGCGTGATCACTGCGGGGATGTCGATTTACGACACCATGCAATTTATCAAGCCGGACGTCAGCACCATTTGTATGGGCCAGGCGTGTTCAATGGGTGCGTTCCTGTTAACTGCCGGTGCTGAAGGCAAGCGTTTCTGCCTGCCAAACTCCCGTGTAATGATTCACCAGCCGTTGGGTGGTTTCCAGGGGCAGGCCACAGATATCGAAATCCACGCGAAAGAAATTCTGAAAGTGAAATCCCGCATGAATGAGCTGATGGCGAAACATACGGGCAAAACTCTTGAAGAAATAGAGCGTGACACTGAACGAGATCGTTTCCTGTCTGCGAACGAGGCTGTAGAGTACGGGTTAGTCGATTCCGTATTTACCCATCGCGCCTGACGGCTTAGTTCTGCCGGGCTGATGGTCTATAGTTATACTCATACGGATGTCTCAGGGGCAGCGTTTGCCAATTAAACAAACGTTGCTCACTTTGAGTGATAACGGGAACGAACAGACATCAGCCAATCATGCGGCTGTTGTGTAATAGGGTCGTGCCGTGGTGTTTGTTACGCTGCGGGACTGATATTAAAGAAGAGGTTTACTGATGACAGATAAGCGCAAAGACGGTTCAGGAAAGCTGCTGTACTGCTCTTTTTGCGGCAAAAGCCAGCATGAAGTTCGTAAGCTGATTGCCGGGCCGTCAGTGTATATCTGCGATGAGTGTGTCGACTTATGTAACGACATTATTCGCGAAGAGATCAAAGAAGTCGCGCCACACCGTGAACGCAGCGCATTACCGACACCGCATGAAATTCGTCAGCATCTTGACGATTATGTTATCGGTCAGGAGCCTGCGAAGAAAGTGCTGGCAGTGGCAGTTTACAACCACTACAAGCGCCTGCGTAATGGCGATACCAGCAACGGTATCGAATTAGGCAAGAGCAACATTTTGCTGATCGGGCCGACAGGTAGCGGTAAAACGCTTCTGGCTGAAACCCTGGCGCGTTTCCTGGATGTGCCATTCACGATGGCCGATGCCACCACGTTGACCGAAGCCGGTTATGTGGGTGAAGACGTCGAAAACATCATTCAGAAACTGCTGCAGAAATGTGATTACGACGTTCAGAAAGCGCAACGCGGTATTGTTTATATTGATGAAATCGACAAGATTTCCCGCAAGTCTGACAACCCATCGATCACACGTGACGTGTCCGGTGAAGGTGTTCAGCAGGCGCTTTTGAAACTGATTGAAGGGACTGTCGCTGCCGTACCTCCGCAAGGCGGACGCAAACACCCTCAGCAGGAATTCCTGCAAGTTGATACTTCTAAAATCCTGTTTATCTGTGGTGGCGCGTTTGCCGGCCTGGATAAAGTGATTGGTCAGCGTATCAATACCAACACCGGTATCGGTTTTGGTGCAGAAGTGAAAGGCAAAGAGCAGAAGGCAACAGAAGGTCAGTTGCTGGCGCAGGCTGAACCAGAAGATTTGATCAAATTTGGTCTGATCCCTGAGTTCATTGGTCGTCTGCCTGTCGTTGCAACACTGAGCGAACTGAATGAAGAAGCTCTGATTCAAATTCTGAAAGAGCCGAAAAATGCCCTGACTAAGCAATATCAGGCATTGTTCAATCTGGAAGGCGTTGAACTGGAATTCCGTGATGAAGCGCTGGTCGCGATTGCGAAAAAAGCCATGGTCCGTAAAACCGGTGCCCGTGGTCTGCGTTCAATCGTTGAAGCCGCATTGCTGGATACGATGTATGATCTGCCATCTCTTGAAGATGTCGAGAAAGTGGTTATTGATGAATCCGTGATTGCGGGCCAGTCAGAACCTCTGATGATTTATGGCAAACCAGAAGCACAACAAGCATCTGGCGAATAATTAGCCAATCTATCCAGAGAGTTAGCCACGAAATGGGGGATTTTGTCCCCCATTTTTTTTTCGCACATTCTTATCGTTGAATGTCGGACATTCATCCCCATATACTCAGTTAACGACTTGCTGAAACCCGTCTGACTCGTGTTTCACGAGATTTCCTTAACCTGGCGGAAGCTAAACTAAGAGAGAGCTCTATGAACCCTGAGCGTTCTGAACGCATAGAAATCCCCGTATTGCCTCTGCGCGATGTGGTGGTTTATCCGCACATGGTGATCCCGTTGTTTGTTGGCAGGGAAAAATCGATTCGGTGCCTCGAAGCCGCGATGGATCACGACAAAAAAATCATGCTGGTGGCGCAGAAAGAAGCGTCAACCGATGAGCCGGGCGTTAACGATCTCTTCTCCGTGGGTACGGTAGCCTCAATATTACAAATGCTGAAGCTCCCGGACGGCACTGTAAAAGTGCTGGTGGAAGGGTTACAACGCGCGCGTATTACGACGCTTTCTGACAGTGGCGAGCATTTTGCTGCCCAGGCGGAATACCTTGAATCTCCGGCCGTGGACGAACGCGAGCAGGAAGTTCTGGTTCGCACAGCGATTAATCAGTTTGAAGGTTATATCAAACTGAACAAAAAGATCCCGCCGGAAGTGCTGACTTCGCTTAACAGCATTGAAGATGCCGCACGTCTGGCTGACACCATCGCTGCACATATGCCGCTGAAACTCGCTGACAAACAATCCGTGCTGGAAATGTTTGATATCACCGAGCGTCTGGAATATCTGATGGCGATGATGGAATCGGAAATCGACCTGTTGCAGGTTGAGAAACGCATTCGTAATCGTGTCAAAAAGCAGATGGAGAAAAGCCAGCGCGAGTACTATCTGAATGAGCAAATGAAAGCGATTCAGAAAGAACTTGGCGAAATGGATGACACGCCTGATGAGCATGAGGCGCTGAAACGCAAAATCGAAGCGGCTAAAATGCCGAAAGAAGCGCGTGAAAAAACCGAAGCTGAGCTGCAAAAGCTGAAAATGATGTCACCAATGTCCGCCGAAGCCACAGTTGTTCGTGGTTATATCGACTGGATGCTTCAGGTGCCATGGAACGCCCGCAGCAAAGTGAAAAAAGACCTGCGCAAAGCCCAGGAAGTTCTGGATACCGATCACTTTGGCCTCGAACGTGTCAAAGACCGTATCCTTGAGTATCTTGCGGTGCAGACGCGCGTCAGCAAAATCAAAGGACCAATCCTGTGTCTGGTTGGGCCTCCGGGTGTGGGTAAAACCTCACTGGGCCAGTCCATCGCGCGTGCGACGGGCCGTCAGTATGTGCGTATGGCGCTGGGTGGTGTACGTGATGAAGCGGAAATCCGCGGTCACCGTCGTACCTACATCGGTTCTATGCCGGGCAAACTGATTCAGAAAATGGCGAAAGTTGGGGTGAAAAACCCGCTGTTCCTGCTGGATGAAATCGACAAGATGTCATCTGACATGCGCGGTGACCCGGCTTCAGCGTTGCTGGAAGTGCTGGATCCTGAGCAGAACGTGGCGTTCAACGATCACTATCTGGAAGTCGATTACGACCTGTCAGACGTGATGTTTGTGGCGACCTCGAACTCGATGAACATACCGGCACCTTTGCTGGATCGTATGGAAGTGATCCGTCTTTCCGGTTATACCGAAGACGAAAAACTGAACATCGCCAAACAGCACCTGTTGCCAAAACAGCTTGAACGTAATGCGCTCAAGAAGAATGAACTGACTGTTGATGACAGCGCGATTATCGGCATTATCCGTTTCTATACCCGTGAAGCGGGTGTACGTAGTTTAGAACGTGAGTTGTCTAAACTTTGCCGAAAAGCGGTTAAACAATTGCTGATGGATAAAGACCTCAAGCACATTGAAATCAACGGCGACAACCTGAAAGATTTCCTCGGCGTGCAGAAGGTCGATTACGGCCGTGCTGACACCGAAAACCGCGTGGGACAGGTCACCGGTCTGGCGTGGACCGAAGTGGGCGGCGAATTGCTGACCATCGAAACGGCCTGCGTACCGGGCAAAGGAAAGCTGACTTACACCGGTTCTCTGGGCGAAGTTATGCAGGAATCTATTCAGGCCGCGCTGACTGTTGTACGTTCGCGTGCGGACAAACTGGGTATCAACCCTGACTTCTACGAAAAACGTGATATTCACGTTCACGTACCAGAAGGGGCAACGCCGAAAGATGGCCCGAGTGCCGGTATCGCAATGTGTACCGCGCTGGTGTCTTGCCTGACAGGTAACCCGGTTCGTGCGGATGTGGCGATGACCGGTGAAATCACTCTGCGTGGTTTGGTTCTGCCAATCGGCGGTTTGAAAGAAAAACTGCTGGCAGCGCATCGTGGTGGCATCAAAGTGGTTCTGATCCCAGATGACAACAAACGCGATCTGGAAGAAATTCCGGCGAACGTGCTGGCAGATCTTGAGATCCACCCGGTTAAACGCATTGATGATGTTCTGAACATCGCACTGCAAAATCCGGCTTATGGCGCATTACCGGTTGCAGCAAAATAGTGACCGCGACAGACACAGTTGAATAAAACTCAGGCTGGCAGGTGAAATCTCACTTGCCAGCTTTTTTTTGTGCCGTTAAGTTAGTCAACTGTCAGAAGGTTTCAGGCTGCTTTCAGTCGCTTGCATAGCCCTGACAAGATTGATATAACAGCAGCGCGGTCACGTCCGTAGGGAAAATGCGCCGTGATGATCGAATTTTAAGAGGGGATGAAAAGAGTGAATAAGTCACAATTGATCGACAAAATTGCTGCCGGTGCTGATATTTCTAAAGCCGCAGCGGGACGTGTTTTAGATGCTGTTCTTGCATCTGTCACTGACACCCTGAAAGCTGGGGATGAAGTCGCTCTGGTTGGTTTCGGTACTTTCTCAGTGCGTGAACGTTCAGCACGTACCGGCCGTAACCCACAGACCGGTAAAGAAATCAGTATTGCAGCGGCTAAAGTACCTGGCTTCCGTGCAGGTAAAGCGCTGAAAGATGCCGTTAACGGTTAATTACCTGCTGACTGACGTCGAAACTGTGTGAGGGGCATTACCGATGCTTTTTCATTCAGGTCTGGTTGTTAAACAATAACCTGACGTCATCGGGCTGGTAAGGTAAGATATAAGGCGCATCGAAAACGGTGCGCTTTTTTTATTACAGCGGAGTGTTGCCTCACTATGATGGACAATTTACGCGCGGCTTCCAATAACGTCGTGCTCAAAATCATTCTGGCCCTGATTATTCTGTCCTTTATTTTGACAGGGGTGGGCAACTACCTGGTCGGCGGTTCAGGCGACTATGCAGCGAAAGTGAATGGTCAGGAAATCGGGCGTGCTCAGTTAGAGCAGGCGGTGCAGAATCAGCGGAGCCGTCTGCAGCAGCAGCTCGGTGATCAATTCTCTGCGCTGGCAGGCAGCGAAGGTTATATGCAGCAGTTGCGTCAGGAATCCCTGAGCAATCTGATTGACGTCACTTTGCTGGATCAGTATTCCAAAAAATTAGGCATTGCCGTCAGCGATCAGCAGATCAAAGACGCGATTTTTGCGACCCCACAATTCCAGACTGATGGCCGTTTCGATAACGCTAAATATCTGCAAAGCATCCAGAGCATGGGTTACACCGCGGATAACTTTGCACAGCTGATGAAACGTCAGCTGATCAGCCAGCAGCTCGAACAAGCCTTCGGTCAGTCCGATTTTGTTCTGCCAGCAGAAAGCAAATCGCTGGGTGAACTGATCCTGCAAAGCCGCGATGTACAGACGGCCACGCTGGACACAAACGCTCTGGCGGCCAAGCAGCAGGTCACTGACGCAGAGTTACAGGCTTTCTACGACCAGAACAAAAACAAGTTTATTTCCCCTGAGCAAGTCAAGATCAGCTACATCGAAATGGATGCTGCGGCGATGCAGGGCAAAACTGACGTGACTGACGCGGATATCAGCGCTTACTACGATCAGCACAAAAACGAATTCGGTCAGCCGGAACGTCGTCGTTACAGCGTTATCGTCCTGAAAACTCAGGCTGATGCCGACGCTGTGGCAGCAGAGCTGGCGAAAGGCACTGATTTCGCAGAGCTGGCGAAAACTAAATCGACCGATGCACTGAGTGCAAAACAAGGGGGTGATCTGGGCTGGATGGAACCTGAAACAACTCTGCCAGAATTTAAAAACGCGAATCTGACCACGAAAGGTCAGGTGTCTGGCGTCATTAAATCTGACAGCGGTTTCTTCATCTTGCGCCTTGAAGATGTGACGCCAGAGAAGGTGAAACCTCTCGCTGAAGTCCGTAACACGATTACCGACAAGCTGAAGCAGGAAAAATCACTGGATGCTTACTACGCGCTGCAACAAAAAGTCAGCGAAGCCGCGACCAATGATAACGAGTCTTTAGCTTCTGCTGAGCAGGTTGCAGGAACCAAAGCGGTTCATACTGACTGGTTCACTCAGAATCAAATCCCTGCAGGTATTAATTTTAAACCTGTTGTGCAGGCGATTTTTGAAGGCGGTCTGATTGGTCAGGACGGTTCACCGGGCAGCAACTCAGACATCATCACCGTAGACGGCGATCGCGCCTTCGTGGTACGTGTCGATGCGCATAAAGCTGAAGGGGTGAAACCGTTCGCTGACGTGAAAGATCAGGTGACGGCGATGCTTAAACATCAAAAAGCACAGGATCAGGCGCGTGTTGATGGTGAGAAACTGCTGACCGCTCTGAAAGACGGTAAAGGCGATGACGCGATGAAAGCCGCAGGTCTGAGCTTTGGCGCAGTACAGAAAGTACAGCGCAGCCAGCAGCCTTCTGCGTTCGAAGAAAACGTCTACGCGTTACCGCACCCGCAAAAAGACCAGCCGGTTTATGGCCTGTCTCAGGATGACAAAGGTAACAGCGTTCTGGTCAAGCTGACCGGCGTGACACCTGGCGTTGTGCCTGAAGCCGATGTGGCACGTTTCACGCAGGAGATGCAACAGACCTCCTCGAACGTGACCTTTGATGCGCTGCTGACAAATCTTCGTCAGGAAGCAAAAATCAAATACGGTTCAGCCGCACAAAACCAGTAAACGCCGCAAAGTTATGCAACGCGTTGCAACAAACAAAGGCCGCTTTCGCGGCCTTTTCCATATTTGAAAGTTGCCCATTGTTCGCTGTTTCGCCCTGATGCACTCTCTCCGTGCTGTCAAACACATGGAGGATACAGCATGAAAAAATTAGGCATTACTTCACTTTCGTTGGCCCTGGCTTTGGGGCTTTCTACTTTACCGGTGATGTTGCAGGCGGCACCGAATGCCGCCAGTAGCGTGGCAACCACGACGGCTGCGCCCGTGACAGCAGCGGGCAAAGTCTCAGGCCCGCAGGTGAAAAGGGAACAGGTGGCGGTGACAGATGAAAGTACCGTCAACATCAATACCGCAACAGCGGAAGAGTTTGCCAAAGTGATGAATGGCGTAGGGATGAAAAAGGCGCAGGCCATTATCAGCTACCGTGAAGAACTCGGGCAATTCACCGACATCGAACAGCTGCGAGAAGTACCGGGGATCGGTGCTGCACTGTTCGAACGTAACAAGGACCGTCTGAAACTGTGACGGATGTCGCGGCGGCAATTCCTGAACGGTTGCCGCCGTTTTCTTCTGCTAATCTCTAAAGACATCTGACCAGTTTGGTTGTATGCCTCAGGCGATTATCAGGAGTTTTTTAACCACTATGCATACGTTTATTAAAGTTCGCGGTTTTCACATCGATGTTTACCAGCACGTTAACAACGCGCGTTATCTTGAATTTCTGGAGACGGCGCGCTGGGAATGGCTGGATAATCAATCCGGCTTCCAGTGGATGAGCGAAAACAAAATCGCTTTCATCGTGGTCAATATCAACATCAATTATCGTAAACCGGCCGTACTCGGCGATGTGCTGCGCATTGACAGCAGTATGCAGCAGTTAAACGGTCGAAGCGGTGTGCTGGAACAGGTGGTAACTTGTGAAGGCGAAGTGGTGGCAGATGCCACGCTGACGTTTGTGTGTATCGATCTGCGGACACAAAAAGCGTTACCGCTGGAAGGTGAGCTGCTGGAAAGATTACGTGAGCTGGAACTGGAGAACGACTGATTCGCGGCTGCACAGTGAAAACAAAAACGGGCAGCTTCAGGCTGCCCGTCATAAAACTTTGCCGTCTGACCGTTAACGCAGACCGGTTTTCTTCTTAAGGCTGGCGGTAACGCCATTTTTATCCAACTGATATTGTTGCAGGCCGTTGGCGCGCAGATGACAGGCTGCACATTCGCCGCAGCCATCTCCGGCAATGCCGTTATAGCAGGTCAGCGTTTTGTGGCGGACCAGATCCAGTTGCTGGTAATAATCCGCCAGCGCCCAGGTTTCCGCTTTGTTCAGCCACATCAGCGGCGTCTCGAAACGAATATCACGCGCAAGACCCAGAGAGACAGCCGTATTCAGCGCCTTCACGAACTCGTCACGGCAATCCGGATAGCCGGAGAAGTCAGTTTCACACACGCCGGTAATCACGGCTTCTGCCTGAATTTGATAGGCATAGATTGCTGCCAGTGTCAGGAACAAAATATTACGGCCCGGAACAAAAGTGCTCGGCAGGCCGCCGTCATTTTCATCGCCAAAGTTAGGTACGGGGATGTTATCGCGCGTCAGGCTGCTGACCGCCAGTTCATTGAGCAAATTCACATCCAGCACTTTGTGTGCGCGGGCACCTAATTCTACGGACAGCTTTTGTGCAATCTCAATTTCAGCACGATGGCGCTGGCCGTAATCAAACGTGACGCAGTGAACTTCGTCATATTGCTTCAATGCCTGAATCAGACAAGTTGTTGAATCTTGTCCGCCGCTGAAAACCACCACTGCTCTTTTCATTCTGTTTACCTGTATTACGAAACCGACTGCGTCCGGCGCAGTAAAATTGGGTTAATGGTACTTTCCTTTAACGTCATAGTGTAGCGAAACAGCTCGTTCACGCGTTTTCGGATAACAAAGGCGGCGGAACCCAGGCCTGACAAAAATCAAACCAGCCCCACGCAGTGAGCTGAACCCCGCTAATCCGCGGCGGCGCGCTGACCTGATACTGATAGTTAAATAAAGGCGTTACGATCCCGGTTTGCATCCATTGATAGAAATGTTCGCGCAATTCATCGGCGCGACGGTTTTCGAGCGGAATTTGCTGAATATGGAGGAGGCGCTGTTGCTGATTGTGCAGATCATCTTCGCGTAAAATTTCCAGCCAGAGCGGATCCTGCTGCAACCAGTTTTCCAGCGTGGCTTCAGGTGATTCACCGATCAGACGATCGCCGAGCAGCAGATCGGCGGATTTCAACAGTTCTCCGTCTTCCCACAAACGCCCCTCGTGATAAATGACTTCCAGCGCGCAGCCCTCATCAGCCAGTTTTTGCTGCAAAGCCTGAGCGACCAATTCAAATTCCACCGGCGGATGAAACAGGAGCCTCAGCTTTTCCGGCAGAGGAACGTCTGTATCGTCATGCAAAGGAATGGGCCAGCCGGGCAGCATTTCTTTGCTGGCTTTCACCAGGTCATGATCAATCGGAAGATTATCCAGCATGCCACTGCGCTGGATCAGCCGGACAATTTTCCGTGCCTGAGCTTCATTCAGAACGCCCCGCCGCAGATTGGTGGCGATATAACAAAATCCCAGGCTGGTGCTACGCCTGACCGGTTTGACGCGCGACAATTCTTCCTCTTCTCCCAGAATGATCCTCACCGGATGCTGACAGCTCACATTATTCTTTTGCGCGAATAACTGCGGCGTGATCCAAAATTCTATCGCCGCAAGATAAGGATGTTTCAGGGTATAAAGCGTGTGCTGTTCCAGCCTGACCAGTTCGGGGGAAAAATGCGTCAGCCGGAAAGGACCCGCGCCGATGTGCGGATTTTCAGGATGTGAGAGCAGACAATTAAGATCGGCAAACCGGTGCGCCAGCCAGTAATCAGGAATATCGAGATCAAATTGCAGGCACTGTGCGTGTGGCTGAGATATTTGGATCACAGATGCCAGATTGTGTTGTCCCCGTGCTGAATGGCGCAATTGCTCAAAGCGGGTCAGCAGTTGCGATGTTTTCAGCGGTTCTCCGTTGTGCCAGAAAAGCTGACTGCGCAAAAAGAACTGCCAGGTTTTGCCGTCATTGCTGATTTGCCAGTGATGGGCCAGATCCGGCTGTGGCGTCGGGTTTCCGGGGACAAAGTGCGTCAGACCTGCATGAATGGTATGCGCCAGGTGTTGTTCTGCGCGGCCGGTCAGCGTTAAGGGATCCAGAAACTGGAGAGGGCGGTAATACGGGATCCGCAGCGTGGGCGAATCTTCCTGCCATTGTCCGCCAAGGTGCGGCGCAAGCAGGGTATTCAGATGTGTCGGGTCCAGCTGACTGAGTTGCAAAGCTGCCGAATGCTCGCCGTTTTTGAGCAACTCCTGCAAATAAGCACCGCGCAAATCCTCGGGGGATTTAAGGCAGCACAACGACGCGCGTTTTCCGCGACCGGACTGTGAGTGCCAGTTTATCCACCCCGCATCTTTAAAATGGCTCAGCAACGTCCGCGTGTGGCGTTCGCTGCAGCAGAAAATATCGGCCAGTTCAGTCACAGTCAGTAAAACGGGTTCCTGCCCGGTTTTCACATACAGGCGCTGATACTGGTTAAGCCGGTTTTGCAATCGCATGGAAAATACGGAACCTTATTTTTCTGGTACGGGATTCACTTCAGCATATCGCAGACTTTTGCCGATGGCGCGGGGCCGAAAACCAAAGTGTGAACTAAACCCGGAAGAGTATTCATAAACTGTTCACTATTAGTTCCGCAAATCGCAGTCCATACTTTGAACGTGAAAATCATTCCCGCCCAGAGAGGAAATATGTACCGTTTAGCTGCATTCGATATGGATGGCACACTTCTTTTACCCGACCATACCCTGGGCGAGAAAACGCTGGCAACCCTGCGCCAGTTGGCAGAAAAACCCATGCGACTTACCTTTGCTACCGGACGTCATTATCTTGAAATGAAAGATATTCTGGCCAATATAGGCATGGAAGGTTTTCTGATTACCGGCAATGGCACACGTATTCATGACTTGTCCGGGCATTTACTGCACGCCAGTGATTTACCGGAAGATTGTGCGCATGAATTGCTGCACACGGGCTGGGATACACCGGCGAGTCAGCATGTTTTTCGTGACGACGGCTGGTTTACCGCTCTGGACGACCCCGACTTGCTGATCCCGCATCAGTTCAGCGGTTTCCGTTATCATTTGCAGGATCTGCGCACATTGCCCGATGCAGGCAACAGCAAAGTGTGTTTCTGCGCACCGCATGAAACCCTGCTGAAACTGGTTCCCCAGCTGAAAGCGCATTTCGGCAATCGTTTGGACCTGTGTTTTTCGGCGCATGATTGCCTGGATGTACAGCCTGCGGGCTGTAACAAAGGCAGCGCGCTGGCACTTCTGACGGGGGGGCTTGAGATCAAAATGTCTGAATGCATGGCCTTTGGCGATGCGATGAATGACAGGGAAATGCTGGAAAGCGTCGGAATGGGGCTGATCATGGGCAATGCATTGCCTGTGCTGAAAGAACAATCGCCGCATCTGCAAGTTATCGGGCACTGCCGGAATCAGGCGGTGTCTCACTTTTTGCAACACTGGCTGCACACACCAAACCTCACCTATTCCCCCGAATATTAAGGTTTTGCAGCAAGCCGGGATTATCTGTCCCGGCTTTTTTCCTTCATACTTCAAGCTGCTGGTGCGTTGGCTAACCTAAAACCTCAGTTAAGGCCTTCTAGCTGCTGTGCGTACACCGAAATATCCCCGATGTTCTTCGCGATCCAGTTCTCGTCAAAATAGGTATTCAGATAACGTTCGCCACTGTCGCAAAGTAACGTGACGATTGAACCTGTCTCGCCATTTTCTCGCATTTGTTTAGCCAGTTGCAGCGCGCCCCAGACATTTGTTCCGGTTGACCCGCCCACTTTACGGCCAAGCACTTTTTCCAGCCAGTGAAGCGTCGCGACGCTGGCCGCATCAGGCACCTGCATCATGCTGTCGATGACGCTGGGAATAAAAGAAGGCTCGGCGCGCGGGCGGCCAATCCCTTCGATACGGCTGCTGCATTGCGCAGTTACGCTGGCATCACGTTGCTGATAGTAATCATAAAATACTGAGTTTTCCGGATCGACCACCACCAGTTCGGTATTATGCCCCTGATAACGAATATAACGCCCCAGTGTGGCTGAGGTGCCGCCTGTTCCGGCGCTCATTACCAGATATCGCGGTACCGGATGCGGCTCGCGGGACATCTGGCGGAAAATACTGTCAGCGATGTTATTGTTTCCCCGCCAGTCGGTAGCGCGCTCAGCAAAAGTAAACTGATCCATGTAATGCCCGTTCAGTTCACGGGCAAGCTGTTCGGAAGCGGCATAAATCTGACCGGAGTTTTCAACAAAGTGGCAGCGGCCGCCATAAAATTCAATTTGCTGAATTTTTCGAGGCGCGGTACATGCAGGCATCACGGCAATAAAAGGCAGGCCGAGCAGGCGCGCGAAATAGGCCTCAGAAATAGCCGTACTGCCCGACGACGCCTCGATGATCGGCGTATTTTCACGTATCCAGCCGTTGCACAGACCATACAAAAACAGGGAACGCGCCAGACGATGTTTCAGGCTGCCGGACGGATGCGTGCTTTCATCTTTCAGATACAGCGAAATTCCGGGGAAATCATTCAGGGCGAGACGAATTAAATGTGTATCGGCTGAACGCTGAAAATCCGCGTCGATTTCTTTGATAGCGTGATTAACCCAGGCGTTTTGCATAATGAGAGCTCGCAGAAGAAGTTTTGTAGGATTAAGAATAACGCAAGCGGCAGAGAAATAAGTTACCCTTTACCCCATGAGCTGCGTGTATTGTAGAAAAATATTCTCCCGGAGTGCGTTATGGTAGATAAAATTGACCTCAGGCTGTTGTCGTTATTGCAAAAGGATTGCACGCTTTCTCTGAATGAACTGGCCGAAGCGGTAAATCTCACCACCACGCCTTGCTGGAAACGGATAAAACGTCTTGAAGACGACGGCATTATTTGTGGAAAAGTGGCCCTGCTGGATGGTGAAAAACTCGGGCTGAGCCTGACAGCGTTTGTCTTGATTAAAACTCAGCATCACAACAGTGAGTGGTATCAGCGATTTGTACAGCAGGTGGAAGCCTTTCCCGAAGTGCTCGGTTTTTACCGGATGGCAGGGGAATACGATTATTTACTCCAGGTTCAGGTTTCAGATATGAAAAGCTACGACAACTTTTACAAGCGGCTTGTGAACGGCATTCCAGGACTGAACGATGTGACCTCAAGTTTTGCGATGGAACGCATAAAATCGACGACCGCATTGCCAATTTAATGCAAAAGTTGCAGTAAAAAGTTTCATCAGAAACGCATGTTAACTCTGGTATCCTTGTCGTCCTGAAGAGAAAACAGGGTTTCTGAAACCTGTTTAACTCAATAAAATCATTATTATTTGTATGGAAAACGCTGCGTGAGATTGTTTGCACAATTAGGCTGGTACTTCCGACGCGAATGGCGCCGGTATCTGGGTGCCGTTGGCTTGCTGATCATTATTGCCATCCTGCAATTACTGCCACCCAAGCTGGTTGGCGTAATTATTGATGGCGTAACGTCAAAACAAATGTCTGCAAGTGTGCTTTTCGCGTGGCTTGGCCTGATGCTGGGCACGGCTGTTGTGGTGTATTTGTTGCGATACGTCTGGCGCGTGCTGTTATTCGGAGCGTCCTATCAGCTTGCTGTCGAACTGCGGCAGGATTTCTTCCGGCAGCTCAGCCGTCAGCATCCGGCCTTTTATCTGCGTCATCGCACTGGCGATTTAATTGCCCGTGCAACCAACGACGTTGACCGCGTGGTCTTTGCAGCCGGCGAGGGCGTTCTGACGCTGGTGGATTCGCTGGTCATGGGGCTGGCGGTGCTGATTGTAATGGCAACGCAGATTAGCTGGGAACTGACACTACTTTCTCTGGTTCCAATGCCGGTGATGGCGATCATCATCAAACGTTATGGCGACCAGCTGCATTCCCGTTTCAAAACGGCGCAGGCGGCGTTCTCCTCACTGAATGACCAGGCGCAGGAAAGCCTCACCAGTATCCGGATGATCAAAGCTTTTGGGCTGGAGAATCATCAGTCCTCGCAGTTTGCCGATGTTGCGGCAGATACCGGCGCTAAAAACATGCGCGTTGCGCGCGTTGATGCGCGTTTTGATCCGACCATATATGTGTCTATCGGCATGGCAAACCTGTTGGCGATTGGCGGCGGGAGCTGGATGGTAGTCAACGGTCACCTGACGCTCGGTGAATTAACCAGCTTTGTGATGTATCTCGGGCTGATGATCTGGCCGATGCTGGCGCTGGCCTGGATGTTTAATATTGTTGAACGCGGAAGTGCGGCCTACAGCCGTATCCGCAGTTTGTTGCAGGAAGCCCCTGCTGTGGCAGACGGAACAAAACCGTTACCGGCTGGCCGGGCCATGCTCGAGGCTCAGATAACCCGATTCCAGTATCCTGAAAATAGTCAGTCTGCACTGAATTCTGTTGAATTCACCCTGGAGCCGGGCAAAATGCTCGGGCTGTGCGGCCCGACCGGCTCCGGGAAGAGTACGCTTCTGGCTCTACTCCAACGTCAGTTTGACGTCACAGAAGGGGACGTGCGCTATCACGGGTTATCTCTTAAAGACATTCAGCTCGACGACTGGCGCGCGCGTCTGGCGATTGTCAGCCAGACACCTTTCCTGTTCTCCGACACGGTGGCGCAAAACATTGCGCTTGGGCGCCCGGAAGCCACTCAGGAAGAAATTGAAGAAGCGGCGCGGCTTGCCAGTGTACATGACGATATTCTGCGATTGCCCCAGGGATACGAAACCGAAGTCGGTGAGCGCGGCGTAATGCTTTCCGGCGGGCAAAAACAACGTATTTCCATCGCCCGTGCGTTGCTGATGAAAGCAGAAATCCTGATCCTTGACGATGCGCTGTCGGCAGTTGATGGTCGCACGGAACATCAGATCCTGCATAACTTACGGCAGTGGGGAAGTGACCGCACGGTGATCATCAGCGCACACCGCCTTTCTGCCCTGACCGAAGCAAGCGAAATTTTGGTCTTCAACCATGGAAGCATTTCGCAACGTGGCGATCACGATCAGCTTGTTGCGCAGCCCGGCTGGTACCGGGATATGTTCCGCTATCAGCAGCTTGAAGCTGCGCTGGACGACGTGCCGCAGGAAATGGAGACGGAACAACGTGGCTGAACCAAAAACGAATAAAATTCAGAAGTTATGGCCAACGCTTAAACGACTTCTCAAATACGGAAAACCTTACAGCAAGCCACTTTCCTATGCTGTCATAATGTTGTGGGTTGCTGCCGCGGCGGAAGTGACCGGGCCTATTCTGATCAGTTTCTTTATTGATCATTATGTCGCGAAAGGGGAGTTGCCCTGGGGGAAAGTCAGCTTGCTGGCACTTTGCTTTATCTTCCTGCAATTTCTTGCCGCAAGCCTGCACTATTTTCAGGCGTTATTGTTTAACCGTGCAGCCGTAGGTGTGGTCCAGCGTTTACGTACCGATGTTATGGACGCCGCACTCCGGCAGCCGCTCAGTGCGTTCGATACCCAGCCGGTCGGGCAGCTTATTTCCCGTGTGACCAATGATACCGAAGTGATCCGCGATTTATACGTGACCGTGGTGTCGACAGTGTTGCGCAGCATCGCCCTGATTGGCGCAATGTTGATCGCGATGTTCAGCCTGGACTGGCGGCTGGCTTCCGTGGCTATTTGCATTTTCCCGGCAGTATTTGTCGTGATGGGGCTGTATCAGGTCTACAGCACGCCGGTTGTCCGCAAGGTGCGCGCTTATCTGGCGGACATTAATGACGGGTTTAACGAAGTCATTAATGGCATGAACGTCATCCAGCAATTTCGTCAGCAGAAAAGATTCGGCGAACGCCTCACGCGCGCCAGCCAGTCGCACTACATGGCGCGTATGCAAACGCTGAGGCTGGAAGGTTTTCTGCTGCGTCCATTGCTCAGCCTGTTTTCATCGCTGATTCTGTGCGGTTTGTTGCTGCTTTTCGGATTCAGTGCCGAAGGCTCAATTGGTGTGGGCGTGTTGTATGCCTTCATTAACTATCTCGGGCGCCTCAACGAACCGCTGATCGAACTGACTTCGCAGCAATCTATTTTGCAGCAGGCGGTTGTTGCCGGTGAGCGTATTTTCGATTTGATGGACAGAACCCAGCAACAATACGGTCCGGACGACAAATTACTCACCAGCGGAGAAATTGAAGTCAGGGACGTCAGCTTCGCTTATCAGCCCGACAAATGGGTACTGGAAAATATCTCCCTGCACGTTCCGTCGCGCGGGTTTGTAGCGCTGGTCGGGCATACGGGTAGTGGCAAAAGTACGCTGGCGAATCTGCTGATGGGATATTACCCCCTCAATAAAGGTGAAATCCGCGTGGACGGACGCAATCTTGCTGACCTGTCGCATACCAGCTTGCGTAAAGGTATCGCAATGGTTCAGCAGGATCCGGTGGTGCTGGCGGAATCGGTGTTCGCCAATGTGACATTGGGGCGGGATATTGATGAAGCTCAGGTCTGGCACGCGCTGGACATCGTGCAGCTTTCGCCGCTGGTGCGTGAAATGCCGGAAGGGCTGAATACGCGTCTGGGTGAACAGGGGAATAATCTTTCCGTGGGCCAGAAACAGTTGCTGGCGATGGCGCGCGTTTTGGTGCAGGCGCCTGAGATTCTGATCCTTGACGAGGCAACGGCCAATATTGATTCCGGGACCGAGCAGGCAATTCAGCGTGCGTTGCGGGCTATCCGTCAGCAAACCACTCTGGTGGTGATCGCCCACCGTCTTTCAACGATTGTCGATGCCGATAATATTTTGGTATTGCATCGGGGTCAGGCGGTTGAACAAGGTAACCATTTTCAGCTTCTGGCAGAAAAAGGCCGTTATTATCAGATGTATCAGTTGCAGCTCGCAGGGCAGGAGCTGGCGTCCACCGGTACGATTATTTCAGCAACAGAAAACGTATAATCTTTCAGCTGGCGCAGCCTGATTGCTGCGCCAGTTCATTTCTTCCTGTTCTTTTAATCCCTTCTTTTCGCGTCTTACGCACCTGATTCATGCAGCCAAAACGTTCCGCTGACTTTCTCTGCACTAAAAGGCAGCGACAGGCACTTAAATGGTGCGTATGGGGTCAGGCTGAATATGGCCTTACAACTGTGCGCCGGGTCACTAATAATCTGAAAATGCCGTATTACGCGGGAATCGCATGAATATTTGCGTGATTTCAACTCTGGCACACCCTTTGCTTTAACCATTCCGTATCGGGCGCGAGGTTTCTCGCGGCAAGCCCTTAATTCGAGGAGTGGCAATATGAAGCTGGTTACTGTGGTGATCAAACCTTTTAAGCTGGAAGACGTGCGTGAAGCACTGTCTGCTGTTGGAATTCAGGGGCTGACCGTAACGGAAGTTAAAGGTTTCGGCCGTCAGAAAGGTCACGCTGAGTTGTACCGCGGTGCGGAATACAGCGTGAACTTCCTGCCAAAAGTAAAAATCGACATTGCTATCGCTGACGATCAGCTCGATGAAGTGATCGACGTGATTAGCAAAGCGGCCTACACCGGCAAGATCGGTGATGGCAAAATTTTCGTTGCAGAATTGCAACGCGTCATCCGTATCCGTACGGGTGAAACTGACGAAGCAGCACTGTAATTTCAGGCCTTTATCTCTGATATAAATCGCTTTGATATAAATCAGGTTAGAAAAAACAGTTTTGAGAAACAGGGGTGGGTTAATAATGAAAAAACTTTTATCCATGATGGGGCTTGGCGCGGTTGCATTGCTGCCTTCGCTTGCCATGGCAGCAGCACCGGCAGCCGCAAACGGTGCTGACAACGCATTTATGATGATCTGTACTGCCTTGGTACTGTTTATGACTGTACCTGGCGTGGCATTGTTCTACGGCGGCTTACTGCGTTCTAAGAACGTTCTGTCCATGCTGACTCAGGTTATCGTGACCTTCGCGCTGGTTTGTGTTCTGTGGATCCTTTATGGCTACAGCCTCGCATTCAGTGAAGGTAACGCCTTCTTCGGCGGCTTCAGCAATGTGATGATGAAAGGCATCGGCCTGGATTCAGTCACGGGCACCTTCTCCCAGATGATTCACGTTGCGTTCCAATGCTCTTTCGCCTGCATCACTGTAGCGCTGATTGTGGGCGGTATCGCTGAACGTGTTCGTTTCTCTGCGGTGCTGATTTTCACTGTGATCTGGCTGACCTTCTCTTACATCCCGATGGCTCACATGGTGTGGGCGGGCGGCTTCCTGGCGGCTGATGGCGCGCTGGACTTCGCGGGTGGTACGGTTGTTCACATCAACGCTGCTATCGCAGGTCTGGTGGGTGCATATCTGCTGGGCAAACGCGCAGGCTTTGGTAAAGAAGCGTTCAAACCACACAACCTGCCGATGGTCTTCACCGGCGCTTCAATCCTGTACGTGGGCTGGTTCGGCTTCAACGCCGGTTCGGCAAGCGCGGCGAGCTCCATTGCAGCCCTGGCATTCCTCAACACCGTTATTGCGACCGCAGGTGCAATCCTGTCCTGGACGCTGGTTGAGTGGATGGTTCGCGGTAAGCCTTCTCTGCTGGGCGCAAGCTCCGGTGCTATCGCAGGTCTGGTTGCTATCACCCCGGCGTGCGGTACTGTTGGCGTGGGCGGTGCTCTGATTATCGGTCTGGTAGGTGGCATTACCGGTCTCTGGGGTGTGGTTACCCTGAAAAAATGGCTGCGTGTGGACGATACCTGTGACGTTTTCGGTGTCCACGGCGTGTGCGGTATCGTAGGTTGTCTGCTGACTGGCGTATTCACTTCCAGCTCTCTGGGCGGTGTGGGTTATGCAGAAGGCGTCACCATGGGCCATCAGGTCTGGGTTCAGTTCTTCAGCGTCTGCGTTACGCTGGTCTGGTCTGGCGTTGTGGCCTTCATCGGTTACAAAGTGGCTGACATGATTGTAGGTCTGCGTGTTCCTGAAGAGCAGGAACGTGAAGGTCTGGACGTGAACAGCCACGGCGAGAATGCTTACAACCAGTAAGCTGATTTCAGAGAAAGTAGTGCGCTAACTCTCTAATTAAGCAGTATAAAATAATAAAGATGAAAAAACAGAAGGGGCGATATCACTATCGCCCCTTTTTTTATGTCTGATTTTGCGTAATAGCGGATTTACTCGACCGGTCTTTGGCGGATCACGCCTTCCTGCACCGTAGAGGCCACTAAAACCCCTTCACGCGTATAGAACTGGCCGCGCACAAAACCGCGGGCGCCGGAAGCTGAGGTGCTTTCAACGGCATACAGCAGCCAGTCGTCCATGCGGAAAGGGCGGTGAAACCACATCGAATGGTCGATGGTCGCCACCTGCATTCCCGGCTCCAGGAAGCCAATGCCGTGAGGTTGTAGCGCGGTGGGAAGGAAATTGAAATCAGACGCGTAGCCCAGCAAATACTGGTGGATCCGCAGATCGTCAGGCATTTCGCCGTTCGCGCGGAACCACACGGCCCGGTGCGGCTCTTCAACACTGCCTTTCAGCGGGTTGTGGAATTTCACCGGGCGCATCTCGATTGGCTTATGGCCGATGAATTTTTCGCGGAATTTTTCCGGAATAAGATGCGCCAGATTTTTAGCAATATCGGATTCCGACACCAGTGATTCCGGCGGTGGCACGTCCGGCATCGTATTTTGGTGCTCAAAACCTTCTTCCTGACTCTGGAAAGAAGCCGTCATATAAAAAATTGGCTTGCCGTGCTGTACGGCTTTCACCCGACGGGCGCTGAAACTGTTGCCGTCGCGCAGGATTTCAACGTCATAAATAATCGGTTTGCTGCTGTCGCCCGGGCGCAAAAAGTAACTGTGAAACGAATGAATACCACGATCGACCGGTACGGTTTGTTTGGCGGCATACAGCGCCTGACCGACAACCTGACCACCAAAGACCTGACGTAAACCCAGATCTTCACTTTGACCACGAAACAGCCCTTCTTCGATTTTTTCCAGATCTAAAAGATCCAGCAGATTTTTTAATGCCTGACTCATAGTGGCCTCATAAAAGTTACCGGCTGATGCATGCCGGGCGGAAAAAAATGCGGTCTCCGGCACAGGTCTAACCTGTTAATCATAGTGGATCTTCCTGATGCTCAGAAGCCCTGTTTTGTCGTCGGGAGGAAAACTTCAGATTTTTGTGCCATGATTAATAGGTAAGCTGGTTAAAGTCACTAAATTCATCGTCGGCGTTTATTACAGCTTGTCGACAAGCGACTAATAAAAAGGGAGTACGATCAATGAAACTTTGGCAGATAGTAGGTGGAACCGCGCTGTCTCTGACTCTTGCCGGGTGCGCACCGCACCACCAGGACCCAGCGCAACAGCCCCCTGTTAATACGGCGGCCAGTCCGTCGACCGAACCTGCGATCACCGGCCCAAATGTGTCTGGTAGCGTGTTTATCAATCAGCGAGTGGCTTTACCGCCTGATGCGGTTCTGACCGTCACATTGTCTGATGCGTCTCTGGCGGATGCGCCTTCACGCGTGATTTCACAGAAAGTCGCAAGAACCCAGGGTAAACAGGCGCCGTTTACGTTTATCCTGCCGTATAACCCGCAGGAAATTGCGCCAAATGCCCGCGTCCTCCTGAGCGCAGCGGTGACCGTTAATGGTCAGATGACCTTCGTCACCGACAGCATTAAGGAAGTGATTAACCATGGTCAGGGCACCCGTGCCGACCTGCAACTTGTGCCGGTTGTCGCCGTACCGGTTGCCACCAAGCCGGATGCTTCAGGTCCGCTCAGCAACCCGTCTACTCCGGGGCTGGGCACTTCGCAGGCACCGATCAGCGCAGTGCCATCACAGTCAACGTACTGATGTAAAGGCTGTCTGCGTACTCAGGCACCGCTCCGGCGGTGCTTTTTTATGGGCGCAGTTCTACCATTTCCAGCCGTATTTCTCTAAATCGACTTTGCCTTTCTTAAAGACAATCCCTTCAGCCAGTAACGCCTGACGTTGACGTTTAAAATCTTCGCCTTGCAGGGAAATCTCGCCGTGGCGGTTAATCACGCGATGCCAGGGAAGGGTGCTGCCCTCCGGAAGTTTCTTGAGTACGCCGCCGACCTGACGTGCCGCACGCGGAGATCCTGCGAGCTGCGCCACGTTACCGTATGTGGTGACTTGTCCGGTTGGGATGGCGGCGATAATCTGAAATACGCGCTGGCGAAAGTTATCGGGTTCCGACATGACATCCTCCTCAGTGTTTGCCGGACAGTATGACGTAAAAATCGGGGTTCTGTCCGGCCTGATTCAGGCGTATTGTTTAAGAAAACAACGGTTGTCGGCGGTTAACTTGCTTTTGCTCTGGTCATCACAGATAATGCCCACCGCTTCGATTCTCTTGTACAGAGACGCGGGGCCAATAACGACAATGGGGGCCCTGTTGGTTCTCCCGCAACACTAACTTGTTAACTCGGTCAGGTCCGGAAGGAAGCAGCCATGGCAGGTGTCGTGTGTGCCGGGATGTAGCTGGCAGGGCCTCCACCAATTTCAGGCCCTCCCGTTTTACCTCTTCTGCTAACCCGTTCACTCTTTGAGATAAATTTTGCGTCAGCCTTAAAACAACGGGCAAGGTATTTTCGCGCCCGTTATCAGGTGAAATGAAATCAATGATGTACCAGCGTGGCGAAGTAGTACACCAGCGGAACAGCCAGAATATACAACCCCAGCGGGACTTCGCGCCCTTTTCCGGCCACGATTTTAATGAGGATGTAAAACAGTAATCCGCCGGCGATACCGGTGCCGAAGCTGTTCGAAATCAGCGTGATCATGACCATCATCAGCACCGGTAACGCATCGGTGAAGTTGCCCAGATCAACTTTTCGCAGGTTACTGAACATATTCAGGCCGATCAGAATCAGCGCTGGCGCGGTGGCTTCCTTGGGGATCATCAGCGCAACCGGCGTGAATAACAGCATCAGCAGGAACATGACCGCTGCGGCCAGCGCTGTCAGACCGGTTTTCCCCCCTGCTTCGGCCGCGGCGGAAGATTCAATCAGCGCCGTCGCCGCAGGAATGCCGACAACCGGCCCCAGTGCGGCGGCAATCGAATCCACCATGAAAGGCCGGTTGATGTGTTTCATGTTGCCATGCTCATCCAGCAATCCGGCCTCGCCGCCGACGGCCAGAGTCGTGCCCATCGTTGAAAAAAATTCAGATGCAAAAAAGATAAACAGAAACGGCAGGAAAGCGATATTGATTGCGCCTGCCAGATCAACTTTACCGAAAAGCGGTGCGACAGAGTGTGGCAGGGAAAGCCAGTGTTCAGGCAGATGCGTGACGCCGAACGGAATACCCGCAACTGTCGCCAGCAAAATGGCCCACAGAATGGCACCCGGCACTTTTCTCGCCTGTAATCCGATGGCAACCAGCAATCCAAGCAGGGCAATTAGCGCACCCGGTGCAGTAAAATCCCCCAATCCGAGAGCCGATGTTTTTGCGTTCGCCATCACCAGCCCGGCATTACGAAAGCCGAGAAGGGCGACAAAAATCCCGATGGACGCCGTCAGCCCTAATTTGATCGACTGCGGAACCGAGCGGGTGACAATTTCGCGCAGGCCGAACACGGTCATGATAAAAAACAAAATCCCAGACCAGCAGGCGATACCCAGCGCGACCGGCCAGGTGACGCCGTCGCCAGCCAGCGTAATGCCGACCAGAACCGAGCCACCAATCCCCGGGCCGACCATAAACGGCAGGTTGGCGTAAAAGGCCATCAGCAAAGAACCGAGAACAAACACCACAATCACGCCCGTGGTAGCCGCGCCTTTGTCCATTCCGCCCACCGCCAGCAATCCCGGGATAACGACCAGCAGATATGCCGCGGCCAGAAATCCGGTTATTCCGGCCAGACATTCCGTTTTGACTTTGGTCTGGCGCTGACGTAACTGAAAGCGGCGTTCCAGCCAGCCGCCTTCAGTCGCAGGTGCAACATTTTTTACCGAACTTTCACTCATACAAACTCCCCTGGAAATGCTTTTTATAATGTTGTGTTTGCTATCATTTTTGTGTTTTAGCGCTGAGAACGACTCAGACGTTATCCGGCCAGATTTCCAGAACCGGATCGACGATTTCACGTAAACCACCGTCGGTCAGGCCTAAGTCGGTTAAATGTGGCCCTGCATTACACGCCAGACAGGTGCCTTCGATGGCTTTGAAGACGCGATAAGGCGGCTCCCAGTCAGCGACCTGTGCGCTGAGTTCGCGCAGATTCTTAAATTCTTTTGCCAGCTGCTCTGCGGGTAAGTCGGAGAGCATTCCGGCAATCGGCATCTCAATTTTGGCCAGAAGCTTGCCGTGCTGACTCAGGGCCATGCCGCCGCCGCTGGCGATAAGTTGGTTTGCCGCCAGCGTCATGTCGGCAGGTTCACGGCCGATCACCACCAGATTGTGTGAATCGTGCGAGTAAGACGTAGCAATCGCACCGCGCAATTCTCCCCAACCTTCAAGCAGAGCCATTTTTGGCGTTGCGTCGTGCCGTCCGTGGCGATGCTGAACCCAAATCAGGCTGAAGCCTTCCGGAAGCTGAACGGTACCGTCCTGCACGCTGACCGTGACTTCGCTCCACTGTGTAAACCGGGCGCCTTTGATGTTGCGCAGACGCGCTTTACCGCTGCTCAGACCGGGTATTTTCAGGCGGAAATCATCTTCGCTGAGCGGCTTAAGTTGCATCGTATCGCGGGGAGGAACCACGCCGCTGGCTGCAGCTGGCGTAAACAGAAGTTTGCCGTTTCTGGCAACGCGAACGCCGGCAACGTACACGGCTTCCGGGTGCAGATTTTCAAGCGAATCGAAAGCGATAATGTCAGCGGTACGGCCTGAGGCGATCAGCCCTAAATCTGAACGTTTCATCCGGATAGCGGCATTGAACGTGGCCATTCGCAAAACGTCTTCCACGCGTAAACCGTAAGAGATCAGAAGTTTAATCAGTGCGATAAGTCCGCCTTTTTCCAGCAAATGGTCTGGCGGAACATCATCGGTACACAATGTAATTTGCGAGGACAAATGCGGGAGCGCGAGCAACGCGGCGGCGATATCCGGCAAAAGATAAGGATGCGAGCCACGGATCTGAAGCGTCAGACCGGCGCGTAATTTTTCGAGAGCATCTTCTGCGGAAGTCAGTTCGTGATCGGAAGTGACGCCCGCTGCCAGATACGCCTGCAGCTGCTCGTCCTTCAGACCGCGCGCGTGGCCTTCAATCAGCTTGCCGCTATTAATTCCGGCATCAAGGATCTCAAGCATTCTCTCGCTGCCGTTGAGCACGCCGAACATGTCCATGACTTCGGCCACGCCCGCCACCTCTGGCCAGCTCAGCATGGTCTGCATTTCATGACCTTTGAAATCAGCGCCGGACATTTCCAGCCCCGGCGTTGACGGCACGCTGGAAGGCGCTGCGCAAATCACCCGCAAGGGCAAATTCCGGCTGGCCTGAACGGCGTACTGAACGCCCGGCACGCCCAACACATTCGCCAGTTCATGCGGATCCCAGAACACCGTAGTGGTGCCCTGAGCGACGACGATTTCAGCGTATTTTTCCGGCGGCAGATGTGAGCTTTCAATATGGACGTGTGTATCGATAAAGCCCGGCGACAAATAATGCCCTGATAAATCATCAATGTTGCTTGCCTGCGCGAATTTTCCGCGCGGATGAACGCTGGCAATCATATTGCCGGTGATCCCGACGTCGGCTTCACGAATTTCTCCCGTCACCATATCGATGATTTTTGCGTTTATCAGAAGACGGTCGAAAGGAATTTTCCCTAACGCAGCGCTCACAGCCCGCTGGCGCAGGGAAGCAGAAGTGATGTTATCGGGCATTTCAGAATCCGGATTTGCAGTGTTATCGGGCTAATGTAGGCAGAGGAAACGGCTTTGCACAGATGAATTATTTTATCCGTGTATAAGATGCGGTTATGCTGAGCAAACGTTTTCTATTTTTCGCGGAATGGCTGCATATATGTCTGAACCCTGGCGCCGGTTGCCTGCACTCTCGCTCAAGCAAATCCAGTATTTTGTCACGCTCGCGCAGTTGCGCAGTTTTACAGAAACGGCGAACCGACTGGCAATTAGTCAGCCCGCGCTGAGCAGTGCTCTGCGGCAAATTGAATCGGTGCTGGGCGGAAAGTTGTTGCACCGGACTGCGCAGGGCGTGAGCCTGACAGAGCAGGGCGAAGCTGTTTTGCCATATGCAGAGCGCTTATTGAATACAGCGCATGGCGTATTCGATGATATGCAGCAAATTATGCGGGAGGGGGGAGACGGGACTTTGCGTATCGGGCTTGTGCCTTCGGTCAGTACATTGTTATTTCCTGCTGTGCCGCAATTATTATCCGAATATTTCCCTGACATGCGTGTGGAATTTCACGACCTGACAAACGATGCTTTATTACTGGAACTTGATAACGGTTCCGTGGATTTTGGTATCGGCGCAACCGACAGTACTGTGCCGGGTTCTGTTGCGATTTATCCTCTGCTTGAGGATCCTTTTGTGGCAGTGATGCGGTGCGATGATGCACTGGCAGAAGGGCATAATATTCCATGGCGACAACTGGCAAAAAGGGATATTGCTATGTTTTCAAAGGGGAATGTGAGCAGGCTGGTGACATCGCTTATTGAAAGCCATCGTCTGAATTTGCGTGTGGGTTATCGTGTGGATTTTCAGGAAACACTGTATGGTTTAGTGCGTTCGCGACTGGCGGTGGCAATATTACCAGAGTTATATACGGCAACGCTTAATGATGACGAATTAACGGTGATTCATTTGCAACAGCCGACATTAAGCCGCACGGTAGCGATGATGCGTAAACCCGCGCCATTGAGATCGCCGAAAACTGAACAATGTTTTCAGTTTCTTTTGCAGACATTTCACAACCAGATCAAACAGAACGCAGAGAGAATTATCTGAAAGAAATTGTTAAATAACGCTAACGTTATTTTGTATAAATAATAAGCGTTGGGCCGAAAGTTATTTCGACCCAACTTTATCGATCAACGTACAAACTTCCAAACGGATACCGGGATTTTATCGTAAAGCTTGTTCATCGTCAGCTCCGCTAAACGATGATCTGCCGCCGAGTAAAACAATTCGAGTTCATCGTCGGAAAGTTCGTACTTATTTTTTTCAATAACACGTTCAAGTGTATCAATAGTGGTGCATTTTCTTAAACGCATCAAATAGTCGATTTTGTTCATCTTCGCCTTTTCATTTTTATCTGATGACTGCATATAAATTATTACTCAAGTCTTCATCAGGGTACAGATGTAGTCCCCTGAGAACATTCTGAATAGTCGCTTCTTGGTTTTCTGCCATTGGCGCAAGTCAGAATCGTTAATTCCATAATTACTGAACAGGGTGTAGGTATCATCCAGATACTCTTCAACCAGGTCACTTAAATGGGTATCGTCCGGATACTTAATTTTAAAACTCATCACGAAAGACGCAATGTGTTCAATCAGTTCATTGAGCTGCAGGTTTACAGCCGAAGTCGGGTCGTTGACCCAGCCATGGTGACTGTCACCCAGTGTCGCAATTCCTTCATCGTACAACATTTCATTCAGGTAGCGTAACTGAGCGATATCGTGCCGCTTAGGCGAGTACTCATCCATATCATCCCCTCCGTAATGGTTTATTCGGTGTTGATAACACTCTGTGAGTAAACAACAAAACTTGGTGGCTTACAGAAAACGGCTCTCACTACAAACGCTATGAACTTACTAAAATTTCAAAGACCCTTACATAGGACAATGTCTTTGAACGGAGGTTTACTCAATTTATATACAGCCAGTAATTTAAATATAATTCATTTTCAGAAAGCTGTGCAAACGTATTACTCAAACTTACAATTCGTCGGCCGTCGTTCCTTTGTTCAATTCAATTATATCAAACTCCAAACCCTCAGGTTTTACATGGAATGTGACACTTTGCGTCATGAACTCTTCGGCATTAATGTCCAGGCAGCCATTGAAGACTGTCCAGCGGAAACGGTAAGTCATTGAATAATAGTTTTTGTCAATTTGTGTTATTGACACGATTTGCAAAGAACTCGGTTCATACTGCGCATTTTCTGAGAAATAACGTAAATCCCCAATTAACGGTGCTTCAATTTCAGATAAAGTGCATTCAATTATCTGTTGCAGTACCTGAGGAGATAGAATTTTCTCATTAATATCGTAAGGGATGATTTTCTTCAACAGTAATTACCTCTTACTCACTTACCTTTTCATTATTGCACATTTTTAACAGGATGTGTTTTGACCAGTGAAAAAAAAAACCTGACAGAAATTTTATAACTTTCTGATTCTCATGAAAATTATCATCAGCACATCAATTTTTACCCTTTTCTGACATTTTTGCCCGCAGTTCGGTGCCAGGGCACCGGCTGAAATCCTCCAGCCGGTAAAAAACTGAAACAGTTCACGTATTGCTCTGCAGTTTGGTTTGTGATGTTATATTGTAACGAATGGAGGAGCCATGACTAAAACACTCTTTACGCTTTCTTCGCCGGTACGCTGCGTTGCGGTACTGGCTGTGCTCGTTGTTTTATGGGCTGCGATTTTTTGGGCGATTTCACTACCATGATTTTTGTTAATAATGTCGAAGTCGGTTATGACCGGCATGCGGTTGCCATGCCGTTGAACGGGCAGTTTCGAAGTGGTTCACTGACGGCCATTATCGGCGCGAACGGTGCAGGGAAATCGACGTTTCTGAAAACACTCGCAGGTCTGCAACAGTCTGTGGCGGGCGATATTACGTTTACCAGTGGCAAGCGTCCGCGGCTGGCGTATTTACCGCAGCAGGCCGAACTGGATCGCGGATTTCCTATCAGCGTCTTTGATCTGGTCGCTATGGGCTGCTGGCCGCAAAGCGGTTTGTTTGGCGGAATTAACCGCCAGTCTGCGGCGGCGGTGGCAAAGGCGTTAGATACTGTCGGCATGACAGAAATGTCACAGCTTCCTGTGGGTTCGCTTTCCGGCGGACAGTTGCAGCGCACGTTGTTCGCGCGTTTGCTGGTTCAGCAGGCGCCGTTAATTATGCTCGATGAACCGTTTACCGGCATCGACAGCCAGACGACTGAACTGCTGCTGAAAGTCATTGCGCAGTGGCATCAGGAAGGTAAAACCGTGATCGCAGTTTTACACGACATCTCGATGGTTGCCCTGCATTTTCCCCATGTGCTTTATCTCAGCGCAAGCCAAAATCTGTGGGGAAGTGCGCACGACG
Source organism: Rahnella sp. ChDrAdgB13 (assembly GCF_017655185.1). Lineage (NCBI taxonomy): Bacteria > Pseudomonadati > Pseudomonadota > Gammaproteobacteria > Enterobacterales > Yersiniaceae > Rahnella > Rahnella sp. ChDrAdgB13. Next base: position 129,086 of record NZ_JAEMGT010000001.1, read on the forward strand.
TTCTCGGACATTTCCCTCATCAGGCGCATGCCTGCGTCTCGGCAGAACCTTTCTCTCTGGCGGCGGGAGTCGCAAATTCATGATGCTTTTTCATTTGCTGGCCGATCCCTTTATTGAATTCGGCTTTATGCGCCGCGCCTTAATCGCCTGTATCGCATTATCAATCAGCGCCACGCCGTTGGGCGTTTTCCTGTTATTACGTCGTATGAGTCTGGTCGGCGATGCACTTTCGCACGCGGTATTGCCCGGTGCCGCTATCGGTTTTCTGATTTCAGGCATGTCGCTGGTCGCAATGGGGATTGGCGGGTTTATCGCAGGGCTGGCGGTTGCCATGTTATCCGGGCTGGTGAGCCGCAGAACGCAGCTTAAAGAAGACGCCAGTTTTGCCGGATTTTATCTCGGCTCGCTGGCGCTCGGCGTCACTCTGGTTTCGCTACGCGGCTCGAGCGTCGACCTTCTGCACGTTTTGTTCGGTTCTATTCTGGCCATCGATTCTTCCGCCATGATTATGGTCGGCATTATCACCAGTCTGTCATTGCTGGTGCTGGCCTGTATTTATCGCGCGCTGGTGATTGAATCTTTCGACGCCTTATTTCTTCGTGTCAGCGCCGGGAAATGGCTGGCGGCGATCCACGGTATTTTTCTGGCGTTGGTCGTCATCAATCTGGTTGCCGGTTTCCAGATCCTCGGCACGCTGATGTCAGTCGGTTTAATGATGCTGCCTGCGGCCAGCGCACGTTTCTGGGCACGGGATTTACCGCACACCTTACTGAGCGCCATGATCATTGGTGTCATCGCCAGCGTGGTAGGGCTGATCTGGTCTTATTATGCATCATTGCCGGCGGGACCGGCGATTGTGCTGAGCGCGACCGTTATTTTCTTTATTTCAGTTTTATTTGGAAAGCGCGGCGGGATGTTAACGGCCTCGCGTTGTTAAGAAGTACCACTATTAAGGGGACATGATGAAAGTATTACCTGTATCACTCGCAGTAGCTGCCCTGCTGTCGAGCCCGCTGGCAATGGCGAAAACCGTAGACGCGGTAGCCAGTTTTTCTATTCTGGGTGACATCGTTCAGGAAGTCGGGGGCGAACACGTTAAGGTAACGACGTTAGTCGGGCCGGATGGTGATCCGCACAGTTTTGAACCTTCACCGAAAGACAGCAAAGCCATCAATGCGTCTGACGTCGTGTTTGTCAGTGGTTTGGGGCTGGAAGGGTGGATTGATCGACTGGTGAAAGCTTCCGGTTATAAAGGCCATCTGGTAACGGCATCTGAAGGTGTTAATTCCCGCAAGATGGAAGAAGACGGTAAGCAAATCACCGATCCTCATGCCTGGAACAGCATGGCGAACGGCGTGATTTACGCGACCAATGTGATGAATGCGCTGATCAAAGCCGATCCGGAAGATACGGATTATTTCCGCCAGCGCGGCACGGCTTACATTGAGCAGTTACAAAAGCTGGATGCCTGGGCGAAAACGGAATTCACCGGTATCCCTCAGTCAAAACGTAAAGTGCTGACCAGTCATGACGCATTTGGTTATTTCGGTCAGGAATATCACGTCAGCTTTATGGCTCCGGTCGGTTTTTCTACCGAAGCGGAAGCCAGCGCCAGTGGTGTGGCTTCACTGATTAAGCAGATTAAAGAAGAGAAAGTGAAAACTTACTTCATCGAGAACCAAACCGATCCACGTCTGGTGAAGCAGATTGCTGCTGCCAGCGGGGCGCAACCGGGTGGAGAGTTGTATCCGGAAGCATTGTCAGGCCCGCAAGGTCCGGCAACGACTTATGTGAAAGCGTTCAAGCATAACGTTGAGACGATTGTCGCCAGCATGAAATAAGATTTCCCTCCTCACGGTCATACTGTGGGGAGGTTTACATCATGTCTTAATCATAGAAAAAGCCCCGTCGGGCAAGCGGCGGGGCTTTTGTTTTATGGGTAAACGGGCCAGCAGAAAATATTAACGTTTCTTCTTTTTACCCTGTACCGCTTTGAAGCGTGGATTACTTTTACAAATCACATAAATCCGGCCTTTACGACGGACTACGCGGCAATCCGGATGTCGGTTTTTAGCTGAACGTAATGAACTGAGAACCTGCATTTCATTTTCCCTGGAGTGGTTTATTTCTTACCGAGGAAGCTGCCAAAGCGCTGATTGAAGCGCGCGGTGCTGCCTTCTTTGGAATATTCTTTCTGCTTGCCGGTGTAATACGGATGTGACGCTGAAGAGACTTCGATAGTCACATACGGATAGGTTGCGCCTTCCAGTTCAATGGTCCGGTCAGTAGAAATGGTTGAACCGACTTTGAAGTATTCGTCTGCGCTGGTGTCGTGAAAAACCACGGTGCGATACGCAGGATGTATAGCGGGTTTCATAATGCCTCGAAATGTTATTGTTATACTATAACAATAAGTATGCACCCATCTGTTTTCCGGTTCAAGACTCAGGCGAAAAAAAAGGCCGCATATGCGGCCTTTTCTATGGAGCGTATCCTCTTACAGCGTCGGATGCTCTACTTTGTGGGTATGTTCGATGTCTTCGTTCTTCTTACCAAAGCGGCGGCGAACCACCACGAAGAAGACCGGAACAAAGAAAATCGCCAGCAGTGTTGCAGTGATCATCCCGCCCATTACGCCGGTACCTACGGCGTTCTGAGAACCGGAACCTGCACCGGAACTGATAACCAGCGGCATTACACCGAGGATAAAGGCCAGTGAGGTCATCAGAATCGGACGCAGACGCATACGAACCGCCTCCAGAGTTGATTCGATGAGACCTTTACCTTCTTTATCCATCAGGTCTTTGGCGAATTCGACAATCAATATGGCGTTCTTCGCGGACAACCCGATGGTGGTCAACAGACCTACCTGGAAGTAAACGTCGTTGCTCAGGCCACGCATTGTCGCGGCCAGAAGCGCACCGACCACACCGAGCGGCACTACCAGCATAACCGAGAACGGTATAGACCAGCTTTCATACAACGCCGCCAGACACAGGAAGACGACAATCAGTGAGATGGCGTACAGTGCCGGAGCCTGGTTACCTGACAGACGTTCCTGATAAGACAAACCAGTCCAGTCAAAGCCGATACCGTTTGGCAGTTTAGAAGCCAGAGACTCCATCATTGCCATCGCATCACCACTACTTTTACCCGGTGCTGGCTGACCCAGGATTTCCATCGAAGGCAGACCATTATAACGTTCCAGACGCGGTGAACCGTATTCCCATTTCGCGCTCGAGAACGCGGAGAACGGTACCATCTGGCCTGCGCTGCCACGGACATACAGATTATTAATATCGGAAGGCAGCATGCGATATTTGTTTTCAGCTTGTACGTACACCTTCTTCACACGACCACGGTCGATGAAGTCGTTGACGTAGCTACCACCAATCGATGCACCTAATGTGGTGTTGATGTCGGAAATTGAAACGCCAAGAGCCGTTGCTTTTTCCTGATCAATTTCGATTTTGAACTGTGGTGTATCTTCCAGACCGTTTGGACGAACCTGAGTCAGTAAGTCAGGATGTTGAGCAACCATGCCCAGCAACTGGTTACGTGCCTGGGTCAGTTTGTCATGCCCAAGGTTAGCCTGGTCAATCAGCTGGAAGTCGAAGCCTGTTGCCGTACCTAACTCAACAATTGCCGGTAAGTTGAACGGGAACACCAGCGCATCTTTGATGGTACTGAAAGCGCCCATTGCACGGCCTGCAATCGCAGGAACCTTGTTCTCAGCTCCGCCACGTTCAGACCAGTCTTTCAGACTGACGAACGCGATACCGGTGTTCTGACCACGACCTGCAAAGCCAAAGCCGTTAACGGTAAACACGGAGTTTACGTTGGCCTTTTCTTTGGTCAGGTAGTAATTGCTGACTTCATCGAGCACTTTCTGCGTACGTTCCTGCGTCGCACCTGCTGGCAACTGCGCCATGGTCAGGAATACGCCCTGGTCTTCTTCCGGCAGGAAGGAGGTTGGCAGGCGAATAAACAGGAACGCCATGCCGACAACGATCAGCAGATAAATCACCAGATTACGACCGGTGCTGCGCAGAATGTTGCCTACGCTGTCGGTGTAGTGGTGCGTGCTTTGCTCAAATTTCTTGTTAAACCAGCCGAAGAAGCCTTTCTTCTCGTGATGCTCGCCTTTGGCAACCGGCTTAAGCATGGTCGCACACAGCGCTGGCGTCAGGATCATCGCCACCAGAACAGACAACACCATGGCCGAAACGATAGTGATGGAGAACTGACGGTAGATAACACCGGTAGAACCGCCGAAGAAGGCCATCGGGATGAATACTGCGGACAGCACCATCGCGATACCGACCAGAGCACCCTGGATTTGCTCCATGGATTTCTTGGTGGCTTCTTTTGGCGGCAGGCCGTCTTCGACCATCACGCGCTCGACGTTTTCTACCACCACGATGGCATCATCGACGAGCAAGCCTATCGCAAGCACCATCCCGAACATCGTCAGCGTGTTTATCGAGTATCCGAATGCTGCCAGAATCGCAAACGTACCGAGCAATACGACCGGAACCGCGATGGTTGGGATCAGCGTTGCGCGGAAGTTTTGCAGGAACAGGAACATGACGAGGAACACCAGAACGATAGCTTCGAACAGTGTTTTACCCACTTCCTTGATCGAGATTTTAACGAACGGCGTTGTATCGTACGGGTAAACGACTTCCAGACCAGCCGGGAAGAATGGCTGAAGCTTAGCCAGCGTTGCCTTGACCGATGCTGCTGTATCAAGGGCGTTAGCGCCGGTCGCCAGTTTGATCCCTAAACCAGAAGCAGGTTGTCCGTTGAAGCGGGCAATAACATCGTAGTTTTCACCACCGAGTTCAATTTTTGCCACATCTTTCAAACGTACCTGAGAGCCATCCTGATTCACTTTCAGAATGATTTTACCGAACTCATCAGCGGACTTCAGACGAGTCTGCGCCACGATAGAGGAGTTCAGCTGTTGGCCCGGAACCGGTGGTGTACCACCGAGCTGGCCTGCGGCAATCTGGTTGTTCTGAATTTTGATTGCGTTGATGACATCAACCGGCGTCAGCTGGAAGTTATTCAGCTTGTTCGGATCCATCCAGATACGCATCGCGTACTGGGCACCAAACAGCTGAACGTCACCCACACCGGCGGTACGGCTGACCGGGTCTTTGATGTTCGAACCGACGTAGTCGGCGATGTCATCCTGGGTCATCGTACCGTTGTTGGAGATAAAGCCCGCTACCATCAGGAAGCTGCTGCTCGATTTCTCAACGGAGATACCCTGTTGCTGAACTTCCTGCGGCAGCAACGGCGTTGCCAACTGCAGTTTGTTCTGTACCTGAACCTGCGCGATATCCGCGTCGGTACCAGAAGCAAAGGTCAGGGTGATCTGAACCGTACCAGAAGAGTCACTGGTCGACGACATGTACATCATGTTGTCGATACCGTTCATGTTCTGTTCGATAACCTGCGTGACCGTATCCTGTACCGTCTGCGCATCCGCACCCGGGTAAGTTGCGGTCAGCTGGATAGCCGGTGGCGCAACGGTTGGATACTGTGCAATAGGCAATTTAAGAATTGCCAGTGCCCCCGCCAACATGATGATGATGGCGATCACCCATGCAAAGATGGGACGATCTATAAAAAACTTAGCCATGAATTACCGGCTCCTATTAAGACTTCGTCGCTGTAGCGGGTGCTGCTGCGTTTTGATCAACTTCCTGTGCAGTAACCGGTACGCCTGGCTTAATTTTTTGCAGACCTGTCACGATAACTTTATCGCCACTTTTCAGGCCATCGGTCACGACCCATTTGTCGCCGATTGCCTGCGTTGTGGTGACTGTGCGAAGTTCAACTTTATTGTCAGCACCTACCACCATCGCTGTCGCATCACCGCGTGGGTTACGGGTGATACCTTGCTGAGGAACCAGCAGAGCGTTGTTGTTTACCCCTTCATCAAGACGTGCGCGCACGAACATGCCCGGCAGCAACGAACCTTGTGGGTTAGGGAAAATGGCACGCAACGTAATGGAGCCCGTCGTTTCATCAACCGTCACATCAGAGAATTCTAATGTACCCGCCTGCGTATATTCTTTACCGTTATCCAACAGCAGCTTGACCTGTGCTTTACCGTCCACCTGTTTCAGGGAACCATCAGCCAGTTCCTGTTTCAGACGCAGGAAGTCATTGCTCGACTGGGTCACGTCAACATAGATAGGATCCAGTTGCTGCACGGTCGCCATTGCGGTTGTCTGGCCGGTAGAGACCAGCGCGCCTTCGGTCACAGAGGAAATACCAATACGTCCGCTGATAGGGGAGGTCACTTTGGTGTAAGCCAGATTGATACGCGCCGTTTCAACAGCCGCTTTGGCTGTCACAACAGCCGCATCGGCCTGCGCTGCGGTCGCTACAGCAGTATCGTAATCTTGCTTACTGATGTAGTTAGTGCCGAGCAGAGGTTTGTAACGGGTCACGGTAAGACGAGAAATTTGCGCATTAGCCTGCGCTTTTACCAGATCGCCTTTAGCGCTGTCATACGCGGCCTGATAAGTGGCTGGATCAATTTGATATAAAGAGGTCCCGGCTTTAATTTCGCTGCCTTCAACGAAGTTTCGTTTCAGAATAATGCCGCCAACCTGCGGACGCACTTCAGCAATACGGAAAGAAGCAGTACGGCCAGGAAGTTCGGTAGTCACATTAAGCGGTTCTGTTTTCAGTGTAACGACGCCTACCTGAGGGGCTTGCGGCGCACCTTTTTGGGCGTCTTTATCGTTACATCCTGTAAGTGCTAAACTTCCGGATAGCATCAGAACTACCGCCAGAGGCGTTAACCCTCTGTTTTTGTTCATAAATAAACCTCAAGTGTCCGATTTCAAATTGTCCAATGGATCACAAGACTTAAAATCCATTGCTGCGCTCTTAGTATGTGCATGCTATGTTACATACATTCAAGAATGTATGTAAATCAAACTCCCCTGAAAGATAATCCTATGGCACGAAAAACCAAATCACAGGCGCTGGAGACCAGGCAACACATACTGGATGCGGCTGTGCGTGAGTTTTCTGCCCGAGGGGTATCGTCGACATCACTGACTGATATTGCGAATGCAGCCGGTGTGACACGGGGCGCAATTTATTGGCATTTCAGGAACAAAGTGGAACTGTTTAACGCGATTTGGGAGGCCTATGAGTCCCAGATTAAAGTACTCGAACTAGAGTATCAGACAAAGTTTCCGAATAATCCACTGCGTATTTTGCGTGAAATCCTGATTTACATTCTGGTCGCCACGGTCACTGATCCTCAGCGTAAAGCATTGATGGAAATTATATTCCATAAATGTGAATTTGTTGGGGAGATGACGTCCGTTCATGAAGCCAGAAAATCCCTCTATATGGAAGGATACGGTAAAATTGAACGTATTCTTGAGAGATGTATTAAAGAAAAACAATTACCTGCCACACTGGATACCCGTCAGGCCGCCGTTATTTTGCGGGCTTACCTGACCGGGCTGATGGAGAACTGGTTATTTATCCCCGAAAGCTTTGATTTACAAAGTAATGCTGAGCGGTTTGTGGACACTTATCTCGACATGCTGCGCCACTCCTCTTTCCTGGTTATCCCGCCTAAAACCGTGTAATCGTTTTCTCGCAATTAATAAGTCTGCAATCTTTATTGACACCTCAGCCCAAAAATTTCACTTTCTGATGTTGTATTCAGAAACGCTTTTCTCCTTCCTTTAAAGTCGAACGCTGCTATTGTCATCCTTATATTATTCATTCGGCAAATGAGTTGAAGCTGACGTATGTTTATCCGGTGTATGGCCGTTCCTTCAGACAACGTTTCTGTCCTGAAAAAAAATGGGATTTGGCGCGTTTTCACGCTCGTGATTTATCTCTCAATATTGATATTTTCCCTTCCCGGTCATGCCGCCAGCAACGATATTCCGACCCGCAATGAAGTCCAAAATCAGCTGGATGCGTTAAACCGGCAGAAGAACCTGACGCCGGTAGATAAATTGTCGCAGCAGGATTTGATTCACACGCTGGAATATCTGGATGCGTTAGATCGGGTTAAACAGGATGTCACTCAGCTTCATCAGCAGGTTGCCGAAGCGCCGCAGAAACTGCGTGTTGCGATGGACGGGCTTGATCAGTTAAAGAACAGCACCAAAGATGACGTGGATAAAGCGCAGCTTTCCGCGTTGTCGCTGCGTCAGCTGGAGAATCGCCTCAATGATACGCTCGACGATCTCCAGTCCTCTCAGGAAGATTTGTCGACGTTCAACACCCAGCTGATTTCGCTGCAAACCCAGCCCGAACGCGTGCAGAACGCGATGTACAGCTATTCTCTGGCGATTCAGAAAATCCGTAATCAGCTCAACGGAATGTCGCCGGGGCAACAGGACCTTCGCAATACACAACAAACGATGCTGGTGACACAGCAGGCCTTGCTCAGTGCACAGATTGATTTACAGCGCAAAAGCCTCGAGGCCAACACCACGTTGCAGGATTTACTGCAAAAGCAACGTGACTACACCAACGCGCACATTAACCAGCTCGAACATACCGCGCAGTTATTGCAGGAAGTGGTAAATGGCAAGCGACTGATTTTGTCCGAGCGGACGGCGAAAGAAGCCCAGACGCCGGACGATACCTCGAACATTCAGAACGACCCGCTGGTGGCGCAGGAGTTGGGAATTAACCGCAAGCTCAGCGAACGTCTGATTGCCGCCACGGAAGAAGGCAACCAGCTGGTTCAGAAAAATATCACGGTAAAAAACTGGCTCGACCGTTCTGCGCAGGCCGAGCATGATCTTAAAGAGCAAATTACCGTACTGAAAGGTAGCTTATTGCTTTCGCGGATCCTGTATCAGCAACAGCAAAATACTATTCCGCCGTCCGGCCTGATCACCGACATGAGTGCGCACATTGCCGATTTACGCCTTGAACAGTTCACCATTAACCAGCAGCGTGACGCGTTATTCCAGGGCGACAGTTACATTCAGGGCGTCGTCGCCACCAGCAAAGAAAACATTAACGAAGATATCAGCGACGCGCTCGATCAAATTGTGGACATGCGCCGTGAGCTGCTCGATCAACTGAATAAACAGCTCGGAAATCAGCTTTCTCTGGCAATCAATTTGCAGATTAACCAGCAGCAACTGATAAGTATTAACCAGTCGCTGACCGAAACGCTGACGCAGCAGATTTTCTGGGTGAGCAGCAACAAACCGATGAACTGGGAATTCATAAAGTCGCTGCCTGACGATGTGAAAAACCAGCTGAGCAGTCTGAGTTTTAATTTCCCGCGCGGCGAGCTGATGATGGGCGCGCTGCATTCATTGCCCGCCACGATCCCGGTTTTACTGGTCATTCTGCTTTTACTCTGGCGCCGGAAATATATCAACCAGCGCATCGAATCTCTGAGTAATGATGTCGGGCAACTCAAGCGTGACAGCCAGCTGCACACGCCGCAGGCGCTGATTCTTCTCGCGCTCAATGTGCTGCCGGGTGTGTTTCTGACGCTGGGCATCGGCTACTGGCTTTCACAATGCGATATTGATTCGAGTGATTTTTTATGGACGCTGGCGCAGCGGCTGGCCGTCTTCCAGTTTGTGATGGGCTTTTGCTACCGGATGCTCAAACCGGGCGGCATTAATGAACGCCACTTTAATACGCCGGTTGCCACATGCGCACATTACCGGCGTTCGGTGATCCGCCTGAGCCTGGTAATGTTGCCGCTGATCTTCTGGTCGGTACGCGGTGAAAAAGCGCCGCTGGGGCTGGTGGACGACATCATCGGGCAGATAGTGATATTCCTGACCTTACTGGCGCTGAGCGTGCTGGTCTTCCCGATTGCCCGCGACGGCTGGCGTGAAAAAGATTCTCACAGCATTCGTCTCGTGATGGTCACGGCTATTGCGCTGGCACCGGTTTTCCTGACAGGGCTGGTCGTCACCGGCTACTTCTACACCACGCTACGTCTTGCAGGTCGCTGGATTGACAGCCTTTATCTGCTGATTTTCTGGAACATCATGTATCTCACCGCGCTGCGAGGACTGAGTGTGGCGGCGCGACGGCTGGCTTATCGCCGTGCGCTGGCAAGGCGGCAGACAGCCGCTGCGAAAGAGGGCGCGGAAGGGAGTGAACCGGTAGAAGAAGAGCCGCCGCTGGGCTTGGATCAGATTAACCAGCAGTCTTTGCGGCTGACCACCATGGTGTTGTTCTTCATCTTTGCCACCGTGTTTTACTGGATTTGGTCTGATTTACTGACGGTGATTTCCTATCTCGACAGCATTTCTCTGTGGCATTACTCCGGCACAGTGGCCGGAACCGTGACGCAACAAACGGTCACACTGGGGAATTTATTGCTTGGATTCCTGGCGGTGATAGTGGCGTATGTTTTAACGCGCAACTTGCCGGGATTGCTGGAAGTTGTGGTGCTTTCGCGCCTCCAACTGCGGCAGGGGACGTCGTACGCCATCACCACGATCCTGACTTATTCGATTACGGTGATTGGCGCGATAACCGCACTCGGATCGCTCGGCGTTTCCTGGGATAAATTGCAGTGGCTGGTGGCAGCACTGTCGGTCGGGCTGGGCTTTGGTTTGCAGGAGATTTTCGCCAACTTCGTATCGGGTCTGATCATATTGTTTGAACGCCCGGTGCGTATTGGCGATACCGTTACTATCGGTACGTTCTCGGGCACGGTCAGCCGCATCCGTATCCGCGCGACGACGATTATCGACTTTGACCGCAAAGAAGTGATCATCCCGAACAAAGCATTCGTTACTGAGCGGCTGATCAACTGGTCGCTGAGCGACACCGTGACCCGCGTGCTGATCAATATCGGTGTGGCCTACGGATCCGATCTCGACAAAGTGAAAGAGATCTTATTGCAAGCGGCGCATGAGAATCCGCGCGTGATGAGTGATCCTTCGCCGCTGGTGTTTTTCCTGAATTTCGGTGCCAGCACGCTGGATCACGAACTGCGGGTTTATGTCCGTGAACTGGGGGATCGCAGTTATACCGTCGATGAGCTTAACCGCAGCATTGATAAACTTTGCCGCGAAAACGACATCAATATCGCCTTCAATCAGTTGGAAGTGTATTTGCATAACCAGGACGGGAATGAAGTGCAGGAACTGAAGCGGTCGCTGAGACAACCGGGAGATGAACCGGACGCGCTGCCGCAGAGCTGATTACCGCCGGACAATTCAGGGGAAAGCGACGGATTCCCCTGAAACAGGCAGCCGGGCGGACGGCTTAGAGATAACTGATAGAAAGCGTGTTTTTGCTGTTTTTCAGCTTTTCCTGATAATCACGCTGAACGATTTCCAGTGCTGCAAGAGCCGTCTCGGGCGCAATTTCATTGCACTCAAGCAGGTAAATCAGATCGACAGCAAGCAGAAGTTCGGGGGGCGCATTTTCTACTGACATATTGGCCAACATTATTAGAAGCAGGTTTTGGACTTATCATTATAGATAAGAAAAGGCGGGCTCTGAATGCCGGATTCAAAAAATGTGATAAAGATTCAAAAACCTTTTTCCTGACGCTCGATTTGTCTCTCAATTTTAGCCAGCGCCTGACGACAACGCATCAGACGGCCTTCCAGTGCAGCCAGTTCTTTCTGTACCCGCTGCTGATCGGCGAAAGTAGCCAGTTGTCCGAGCGTCGTTTCCCGGTCTTCAATCATTGCCACCAGACGGCGCTCAAACTGCTGAGTTTCCGCCAGTCGCGTATAGTTATCTTGGCTTTTGCGTTCCGGCGTCTGGTGCGTTTTCCGCAATGTTTGCGTCGCCAGTTCGCGCTGCATGGCGGTAATTTGCGCCACCAGTCGTTCGGCAATAAAAGCCACCTGCGCTGAACGCTTTTCGACAACTTCCTGATTCAGTTGCTGCAAATTGATTTTTATTTCAGCCAGATAATCCCGCAGACGGGTGCCTTTGGTTGAAAACAGGGCGACATCAAAGCGCGCCTGAGAAGCCGAAACGTGGCCAATCGGCTCAATTTCCCGCGCCAGCGTTTCTATCTGCTGATCAAGGACATGTAAAATTCGTTCTGTGCTCACGGCGACTCTCCTTGGATGACGCGCCTAGCTTACCTGTAACCCCCGGCGATACAAGTCTCACCCGGATATGACAGCAATCTCACACTTGTTTACACTGGGACACATCTTTCCTCATTCTAAAACCTTAACCTCTCCATGAAACGTGTTCTGTTGATTATCGGTGGCTGGGTATGTGTCGTGCTGGCCACACTGGGTGTCGTCTTGCCGTTGCTACCAACGACGCCTTTTTTGCTGCTCGCCGCCTGGTGTTTCGCCCGATCATCGCCACGTTTCCACCAGTGGTTACTCTATCGTTCATGGTTTGGCGGTTACCTTCGCCACTGGCAGCAACATCGTGCGTTGCCAAAAGGGGCAAAACCCAAAGCAGTGATCCTGATCGCAGTGACTTTCGCCATTTCGATTTATTTTGTCCCGCTATTATGGGTGCGTATTTTATTGGTCTGCATGATGTTTATGTTGCTGATCATGATGTGGCGATTACCAGTGGTTGACCTTGAGCAATAAAAAAGGTGATCATGTCCGGCTGCGGGTTGCTTTTTAAAGCAGCTTTGCATAGATTTGGGCATCTCGTACGTCGGTGCGCTCCCAATTTCCTTCCTTAAACGGCATGCTTTATATGAGCGTGACGGGGGACATTTGACCGCCCGCGTTTAAGTATGAACAGCAGCTTTATCAGGCAATTAACATTATGACCGCTACCGCACAGCAGCTACAGTTTATTAAAGACAGTATTAAGACCATCCCTGACTATCCTAAGCCAGGCATACTGTTCCGTGACGTCACCAGCTTGCTGGAAGACCCGAAAGCTTATGCTGCAAGCATTCAGTTACTGGCCGATCGTTACCGCGACGCCGGTGTGACCAAAGTGGTCGGCACCGAAGCACGGGGTTTCCTGTTTGGCGCACCGGTTGCCCTGGTTCTGGGCGTGGGTTTTGTCCCCGTTCGCAAGCCAGGTAAATTACCGCGTAAAACTATCAGCGAAACGTATGATCTTGAATACGGTACTGACAGCCTTGAAATCCACGTTGATGCTATTCAGCCTGGCGAAAAAATTCTGGTGATCGACGATTTGCTGGCAACAGGTGGCACGATTGAAGCCACCGCGAAACTGATCCGCCGTCTGGGTGGGGAAGTAACCGACGCCGCGTTCATCATCAACCTGCCGGAACTCGGCGGTGAAAAACGCCTCAACGATTTAAGCATCAACTGCTACAGCCTGGTTTCTTTCGACGGGCATTGATCCAGACAAGCCTCGCCTGCTCAGGCGAGGCTGTGATAGCATTGCCTTCATGATCCCCTGACTTTCCCGGTATTAATGAGCTATCAGGTTCTTGCCCGTAAGTGGCGCCCCCAAACTTTTGCCGACGTCGTCGGACAGGAACATGTGCTGACCGCACTGGCTAATGGCCTGTCGCTCGGGCGCATCCATCACGCTTACCTGTTTTCCGGTACCCGCGGCGTGGGGAAAACCACTATTGCCCGCTTGCTGGCGAAAGGGCTTAACTGCGAAACGGGCATCACGTCCACACCTTGTGGCGTTTGTGAAAACTGCCGCGAAATCGAGCAGGGCCGTTTTGTTGACCTGATCGAAATCGACGCCGCTTCCCGCACCAAAGTTGAAGATACCCGCGAATTGCTGGATAACGTGCAATACGCACCGGCCCGTGGCCGCTTCAAAGTTTACCTGATTGACGAAGTCCACATGCTCTCGCGCCACAGCTTTAATGCGCTGTTGAAGACGCTCGAAGAGCCGCCGGAGCACGTGAAATTCCTGCTGGCGACCACCGATCCGCAAAAATTACCGGTCACTATTTTATCGCGTTGTTTGCAGTTCCATCTGAAGGCGCTGGACGCTGAACAGATCCGCAAACAGCTCGAACACGTTTTAACTGAAGAAACCATCACGACTGAACCGCGTGCGCTTCAACTGCTTTCTCGCGCGGCGGACGGCAGTATGCGTGATGCGCTGAGCCTTACCGACCAGGCCATCGCCATGGGGCAGGGCGCGGTGACGACAGAAACCGTAGCGCAGATGCTCGGTACGCTTGACGACGAGCAGCCGCTGGCCATGCTTGAAGCGCTGGTCAGTGCGGACGGCGGCCAGATGATGGCGCAGGTGGAACAGGCCGCATCACGTGGCGTGGACTGGGAAAATCTGCTGGTGGAAACGCTGGCATTACTGCACCGCATTGCGATGGTTCAGCTGTTACCTTCCGTCCTCGACAACCATTACGCCGCGATCGAACAACGTTTGCGTGAGCTGGCGCGGGTGATTCCACCAGCCGACGTCCAGCTTTACTACCAGACATTACTGATTGGCCGCAAAGAGCTGGCGTATGCGCCGGACAAACGCATGGGCGTTGAAATGACGTTGCTGCGCGCGCTGGCCTTCCATCCGAAAGTGATTATTGCAGAACCGGCGCCTCAGCCGGTGGCGGCTCCTGCGTACGTTCCACCACAGGCACCGGCGCAGTCCGCCGCGCCGTACAACGCGCCTCAGGCTCCGCAAGCTCCACAGAATTATTCGTCACCGCCGTCGCAGGGCAATGCGGAACCGGCGCAGATGCCGGACACTACCGCCCAGCTTTTGCAGGCGCGAACTCAGTTGCTCAGGCAGGGGAGTACCACCCCAAAAAAAGCTGAGCCGGCAGCGCCAGGAAAAGCGCGGCCGGCAAATTCAGCACTGGAGCGCCTCGCTTCGGTGACTGAACGTGCGCAGACAATGGCCAGCGTGAAGAAAGAACCCGCTGCGCCGGTAAAAGAAGAGGCGTACCGCTGGGTTGCGCAGAACGAACCGGAAGAAGCGCCGGAACCGGTCGCCACGCCAAAAGCATTACGTGCCGCGCTGGAACATGAAAAATCGCCGGAACTGGCTTCGCGTCTCGCCGAAGAAGCTATTGAACGTGACGCATGGGCCGCTCAGATTAGCCAGATGCCAATGCCAAAACTGGTACAACAGCTGGCACTGAATGCATTTTGTGAGCAACCCGAGCCGGGCAAAATTTGCCTGCATCTGCGTTCATCGCAAAAGCACCTGAATTCACCGTCGGCGCAGAAAGTACTGTCGGATGCCTTATCGGCACTGCATCAGACTCCGGTTGAACTGACCGTGGTGGAAGATGATAATCTGGCGGTGAAAACGCCGCTGGAATGGCGTCAGGCCATTTATGAAGAAAAGCTGGCGCAGGCGCGTCAGTCTATTATTGCGGATAACAACATTCAGACTTTGCGTCGTTTCTTCGATGCAGAGCTGGATGAAGAAAGTATTCGCCCAATTTAAACGCCGCGGTTGTGACGCGGCCATTGCTGAGAGAGAAGACTATGTTTGGAAAAGGCGGCATTGGTAACCTGATGAAACAGGCCCAGCAAATGCAGGAAAAAATGCAACAAGCTCAGGCGGAAATCGCTCAGTTGGAAGTCACCGGTGAATCAGGCGCTGGCCTGGTGAAAATCACCATCAACGGTGCGCACAACGTGCGTCGCGTTGAAATCGATCCAAGCCTGCTGGAAGACGATAAAGACATGCTGGAAGATCTGATCGCTGCGGCGTTCAACGATGCGGCCCGTCGTATCGACGAAACTCAGAAAGAAAAAATGGCAGCGGTGTCTGGCGGCATGCAATTGCCACCAGGCTTTAAGATGCCATTCTGATGCAAACCAGCCCTCTCCTTGAATCTTTAATGGAGGCGTTGCGTTGCCTGCCGGGCGTTGGCCCGAAGTCAGCGCAGCGTATGGCATTCCAGCTGCTGCAACGTGATCGCAGCGGCGGAATGCGGCTGGCGCAGTCTTTAACGCGTGCCATGTCTGAAATCGGTCACTGTGCCGATTGCCGTACTTTTACCGAGCAGGAAATCTGTACGATTTGCGCCAATCCACGGCGTAAAGAGAACGGCCAGATTTGCGTGGTCGAAAGCCCGGCGGACATTCACGCGATAGAACAAACCGGTCAGTTTTCCGGTCGCTATTTTGTGCTGATGGGCCACCTGTCACCGCTGGATGGCATCGGGCCGGACGATATTGGTTTAGGCCGTCTGGGAGAGCGTCTTGAGAGTGAAAACATTCAGGAAGTGATTCTGGCGACTAACCCGACGGTTGAAGGTGAAGCGACCGCTAACTACATCGCAGAAATGTGCGGCCAGTATGGCGTGCTGGCGAGCCGTATCGCGCACGGTGTGCCGGTCGGCGGCGAACTGGATATGGTTGACGGCACCACGCTGTCGCATTCCCTCGCCGGACGCAATCCCTTCCGGTTCTGACTATTATCGCCGGGCGCACCTTGCTGCCCCGGCTTAATTTCTGCTATCCCTCTGCATTTCTTCTTAAAAATTTTCCCTTATGCTTGAAAACCCCGGTCCATAACCCCACTTACTCCTCAACGTCTGATTTGGTCACTAACAGTATCTGGATTGAGGTAATTTGATGAGTATGAAAGGACAAGAGACACGCGGGTTCCAGTCTGAAGTAAAACAACTGCTTCATCTGATGATCCATTCTCTGTATTCAAACAAAGAAATTTTCCTGCGCGAGTTAATCTCTAACGCTTCCGATGCCGCTGACAAACTGCGCTTCCGTGCGCTGTCTACGCCTGAACTGTATGAAGGCGACGGCGAGCTGCATGTGCGTCTGGCGTTTGATAAAGAAAAACGCACCCTGACGCTGAGCGATAACGGCATCGGGATGACCCGCGATGAAGTCATCGACAACCTCGGGACTATCGCGAAATCCGGCACCAAGGCTTTCCTGCAATCTGTCGGTTCAGAACAGGCTAAAGACAGCCAACTGATCGGCCAGTTTGGTGTGGGCTTCTACTCTGCCTTCATCGTGGCAGACAAAGTGACCGTGCGTACCCGTGCGGCGGGCGCCAGCGCTGATGAAGGCGTGTTCTGGGAATCCGCCGGTGAAGGCGAGTACACCCTGGCAGACATCGAAAAAGCCGATCGCGGGACCGAAATTACCCTGCACCTGCGTGAAGATCAGGACGAGTTCCTGGATGACTGGCGCGTGCGCTCCATCATCAGCAAATATTCCGACCACATTGCGCTGCCGGTTGAAGTCGAAACCCGCAACGAAGAAGACGGCACCGTGACCTGGGAGCAAATCAACAAAGCGCAGGCTTTGTGGACCCGTGGTAAAGCCGAAGTCACCGATGAAGAATATAAAGAATTCTACAAACACATTTCCCATGACTTCAGCGATCCGCTGAGCTGGAGCCATAACCGCGTTGAAGGTAAACAGGAATACACCAGCCTGTTGTACATCCCTTCGCAGGCGCCATGGGACATGTGGAACCGTGATCACAAACACGGCCTGAAACTCTATGTTCAGCGCGTGTTCATCATGGACGAAGCCGAGCAGTTCATGCCGAACTACCTGCGTTTCGTGCGGGGCCTGATAGATTCCAACGATCTGCCGCTGAACGTTTCGCGTGAAATCCTTCAGGACAGCCGTATTACCCAGAACCTGCGCAGCGCGCTGACCAAGCGTGTTCTGCAAATGCTGGAAAAACTGGCCAAAGACGACAACGAAAAATACCTGCAATTCTGGAAACAGTTTGGTCTGGTATTGAAAGAAGGCCCGGCAGAAGACGGCGCGAACAAAGAAGCGATCGCCAAACTGCTGCGTTTCGCCAGCACCCGCAATGACAACAGCGCGCAAACACTGTCGCTGGAAGAGTATGTGGCGAACATGGTGGAAGGTCAGGACAAGATTTATTACATCACCGCTGACAGCTATGCCGCCGCTAAGAGCAGCCCGCACCTGGAACTGTTCCGCAAAAAAGGCATTGAAGTTCTGCTGCTGTCTGACCGCATCGACGAATGGATGATGAGCTATCTGACTGAGTTCGATGGCAAAACCTTCCAGTCCGTCAGCAAAGCCGACGACACGCTCGACAAACTGGCTGACGAAAGCGAAGAGCAGAAAGAAGCTGAGAAAGCGCTGGAGCCGTTCGTTGAACGTGTGAAAACGCTGCTGGGCGATCGCGTGAAAGAAGTGCGTCTGACGCACCGTCTGACCGACACGCCAGCTATCGTCACCACCGGTGCCGATGAAATGACCACGCAGATGGCAAAACTGTTCGCCGCTGCCGGTCAGGACGCGCCGGAAGTGAAATACATCTTTGAGCTGAACCCGGAACACGCGCTGGTGAAACGCGCGTCGGATGTGGCTGACGAAGACCAGTTCAGCGAATGGATTGAACTGCTGCTGGATCAGGCGCTGTTTGCTGAGCGCGGTACGCTGGAAGATCCAAACCTGTTTATCCGCCGCATGAATACGTTGTTGCAGGCATAATTGGCTGAAATAACACTGAAAAGAGCATCGTGAAAACGAGGCCCTTTTTTTATGGCCGCTGCGTTTTCCGTTGCGTTAACCCGGTGCCCGCAGGGGTTGTTCCTTGAGCAAAAGTGCTCAGAATGGTATGGTTGACCGGTTTTCGAGATTCATAATAATTACATGCAAGGGGATTTACGCAATGCGTATCATTCTGCTGGGCGCTCCGGGCGCAGGTAAGGGTACTCAGGCTCAATTCATCATGGAGAAATTTGGTATTCCTCAGATTTCTACCGGTGATATGTTGCGCGCCGCTGTGAAGGCCGGAAGTGAGCTCGGCAAGAAAGCAAAAGAGATTATGGATGCCGGTAAACTGGTGACCGATGAACTGGTTATCGCACTGGTGAAAGAACGTATTCAGCAGGAAGATTGCCGCAACGGTTTCCTGTTAGACGGTTTCCCGCGCACGATCCCGCAGGCTGACGCCATGAAAGACGCAGGCATCAGCGTGGATTACGTGCTGGAATTCGATGTGCCGGACGAACTGATCGTTGACCGTATCGTTGGCCGTCGTGTACACCCGGGCTCTGGCCGCGTGTATCACATCCAGTACAACCCGCCGAAAGTTGAAGGCAAAGACGATGTCACTGGCGAAGAACTGATCACCCGTAAAGACGATCAGGAAGAAACCGTGCGTAAACGTCTGGTGGAATACCATGAGCTGACTGAGCCGCTGATTTCCTACTACAGCAAAGAAGCCGCTGCGGGTAACACCAAATACGTCAAAATCGACGGTACACAGCAGGTTTCCGCAGTACGTGATGAACTGGCTAAAATTTTAGGCTAATTCTCACAAGTTCTGCACTATCACGGGGTGACTTCGGTCGCCCCGTTTGTTTTTCTGCAACCCGAAGTATGACGGGTAATTAATAACAATTCGCATTGATAGCTATTGCCGTTGTTCCGATTGTCTTTGTTTTCGTTACAATGACGTGCGCCACTTTGCCATGTCTCAGTTAAACGGCGGCGCCCATCTTTTCACACTGGCTTCAGGGCCTTCAATTTAGGAAATTCCGCATGACGCAGACCAAATTCGGTGTCCTTCTGGTCAATCTCGGGACACCGGAAGCACCAACTCCGCAGGCCGTTAAAAAATATCTGGCTGAGTTTTTGAGTGATATCCGCGTTGTGGATACCCCACGTCTGCTGTGGTGGCCTATTCTGAATTTCGTGATTTTGCCCCTGCGCTCTCCGCGCGTTTCTAAACTGTATAAAGCGGTCTGGATGGAAGAAGGTTCGCCTCTGATGGTGTTCAGCCGCCGTCAGCAAAAGGCACTGGCAGAGCGTCTGCCGGGGACGCCGGTGGAACTGGCGATGAGTTATGGCAAGCCGGGCATGAAAGAGCCGATTGAAAAATTGCTGGCGCAGGGCGTAACGAAAATGGTGGTTCTGCCGCTGTATCCGCAATATTCCTGTTCCACCAGCGCGGCCGTTTTTGACGGCGTGGCGCGTGTGCTGAAATCCCAGCGTCGCCTGCCTTCCCTGAGCTTTATCCGCGATTACGCCACGCATCCGGCGTACATTTCTGCGCTGAAAGCCAGCATCGAACGTTCATTTGCTCAGCATGGTGAACCGGATCGTCTGGTATTGTCCTTCCACGGGATCCCGAAACGTTTTGTAGCGGAAGGCGATGATTATGAAAAACGCTGCCACGAAACGGCGCAGGCGCTGACCGAGGCGCTGCAACTTCCCGCCGGCAAAATTATGCTGACGTTTCAGTCGCGCTTTGGCCGCGAACCCTGGCTGACGCCGTATACCGATGAAACGCTGAAAGGCCTTCCGGCTCAGGGCGTTAAGCACATTCAGATTATCTGCCCGGGCTTTGCGGCGGACTGTCTGGAGACGCTGGAAGAAATCAAAGAAGAGAACCGTGAGATTTTTATTCATGCAGGCGGCGAGCGCTTCGAATATATTGACGCCTTAAACGACCAGCCCGAGCATATCGATTTGCTGCAACAGCTGGTCACTCAGCACTTCTGACTGAAGCCTGAGCTTTTTGAATTTCCCGAGAACAATGAATGAAATTTCCTGGTAAACGTAAGTCTAAACACTATTTTCCGGTCAGCGCACGTGACCCCTTATTGCGTGACTCCATGTTGCAGGAGATGCAGCCGGAATCCGAAGGCGGCGCGTCTTATATCGTGGGTATCGACCAGACCATGGTCGATATTGAAGCGCGCGTTGATGAAAGTTTTGTGGCCCGCTACGGGCTGACGCCCGGCGAATCCAACATTCTGAATGATGAAATGTCGGAAGCGCTTTATCAGGAACTGAGAAGTCATGATCTCATTTCTCATCAGTTTGCGGGCGGTACCGTCGGCAATACCTTGCACAACTACTCCGTGCTGGCCGATGACCGTTCCGTCCTGCTCGGCGTGATGTGCAGCAACGTGAAGATTGGCGATTACGCCTACCGGTATCTTTGTAACACCTCCAGCCGTGTTGATCTCAATTACCTGCAAGGCGTGGACGGCGCAATTGGCCGCTGCTTCACGCTGATAAGCGATACCGGCGAGCGTACGTTTGCCATCAGTCCGGGCAAAATGAACGAACTGCACGCCTCAAGCGTGCCGGAAGAGGTCATTGCCGGGGCGTCCGCGCTGCTGCTGACGTCCTATCTGTTGCGCAGCAAACCCGGCGAACCGATGCCGGAAGCTACGATGCAGGCGATTGAATACGCGAAAAAACATCAGGTGCCGGTGGTCTTAACGCTCGGTACGCAATACGTCATTGCCGATGATCCTCAGGCCTGGCGTGATTTCCTGCGTGATCACGTTTCGATTCTGGCGATGAACGAAGACGAGGGTTTCGCACTGACTGGTCTTAAAGACCCGCTGATGGCCGCCGACAAGGCTCTGGAGTGGGTGGATCTGGTGTTGTGTACCGCCGGGCCGAACGGTCTGTTTATGGCGAGTTATACCGAAGAGGAATTCAAGCGCACCACGCAGCATCCGCTGCTGCCGGGCGCGATTGCTGAATTCAACCAGTATGAATTCAGCCGCGCCATGCGCCGCGACTGCTGCCAGCAGCCAATGAAAATTTATTCGCATATCGCGCCGTATATGGGCGGGCCGGAAAAAATCATGAATACCAACGGGGCGGGCGATGGCGCGCTGTCTGCGCTGCTGCATGACATTGCGGCTAACGGTTTCCACCGTACTTCTGTGCCGAATTCCAGCAAACACGCCCGTGAGTATCTGACGTATTCCTCGCTGGCGCAGGTGTGCAAATATGCCAACCGCGTCAGCTATCAGGTACTGAATCAGCATTCTCCGCGTCTGACGCGAGGATTGCCGGAACGTGAAGACAGTCTGGAAGAAAGTTACTGGGAACGATAAACGTGGCCGGGAACGGGAAGTGAAAAGGGCGGGGGGATTTGAACCTCCGCCCTTTTTTTCAGCCCGCCTGAACCTGATTCCTGCCTGACGTTTTCGCGCGATATAACGCGTCATCCACACGTTTAAACAGCCGGGTGAAGTCTTCCCCCGTTTCATACTGCACCACGCCGACGCTCACGGTCATTGCAGGTAAATCATTGTGCGTAAATCCTTCCACGGCTAAGCGCAGCGTCTCAGCGACATGTAATGCGCCTTCCAGGCCGGTCAGCGGCAGCAAAATCAGAAACTCCTCGCCACCCCAGCGAAACACAGTATCGCTTTCGCGGATCCCCGTTTCCAGCGTTCGCGCCAGCATTACCAGCGCATCATCGCCTTTGTTATGACCGTACTGATCATTAATCGTCTTGAAGTGATCGGCATCCACCAGCATCAGACTGAAATTATGCGTTCGCTGCGGGTTTTGCGTCCGCGCGTTTTCCACCAACTGCATAAACTGGCGGCGGTTGCCCAGCCCGGTCAGCGGATCACGGAGCGCCGCGTGTTCCAGCTCCTGCTCAAGGCGCTTTTGCTCGGTAATATCATGAATGATGCACAGCATCAGCCGCACGCCATCCACGTCCACCGGGCCGGCATAGGTCTGCACATGACGCAGATTGCCGTCTGCCAGTTTGTGCATAAACGTCAGCGGCTTATGCCCGCCGGGCAAACGCGCGATTTCATGCATCACGGGTAATACATCCTGCCCCATCGCATTAATTTCCCATGTGTGTCTCATGCACATTTCATCGCGTGAATAGCCATAGAATCGTGTCGCCGCCAGATTTGCATCCACAATTTGCCCGTTATTGTCCGGGTCAATCAGCAGCATCGGCGCGGTGTTGGTCTGGAAAAATCGTTCATAGAAACCGCTCTGATCACGGCGGTAAGGTCGGGCTTCGCTCAGGAATGAACCGGGTGCCGGAACATTGGCCGCAGAGGTATGCGTGCCTTCGAACACGATGACCTGTTCCTGCAAGCCAAACTGTGCCAGAGAAAGACGACAGCTCAGAGGGAAGGCACGACCTTCTTTGTGGATGGTCCAGATTTCAATCACCTGATCGCCTTTTTTCAGATGTGGCAGATAGGACTCGAGGGATTGCAAAGACCGGGCCGAAAACTGACCGTTGCGCAGGGGACCAAGCAAACTGTTACCCGCAAGTTTTCTGGCCGCTGTATTGGCGAAAAGAATTTGCTGGTTATGTAATGAGACAACCCAGACCGGCGTGCTCAAAATGTTCAACGTTTCCAGATGGGATAGCAACATCGCAGTACCGGTCAATTTTTGGCATAAAAAGAGGATACCGCGAAACGATCTGATTTGGTTCTTTTTATGTTGCGCAAGTTAAAGGGAAATTTGTGCGGGAAGGGGACGGGCGCAGCAAAAGTACTGCGCCCGGCATTCAGAAAGAATCAGATGGGGCAAAATGGCCGTTTCTGGTCTTCGGTCAGGGTGTCTATTTGCAGCATATCGATCATGCTGTTGGCGATTTCACGCTCGCCCATCACCACGCGGTCCGCGCCGCGCTCCATGATGTAGGTGACTTCATCGTCATAGTGCGCACGGGCGATGATCTCAATATTGGGCCGTTTTGCGCGGGCTGATGCGACGATTTCACCGGCTTCATAACCGTTCGGAATCGTCACCAGCAGCCAGCGGGCACAGTCAAGGCGCGCCAGATCCATAATTTCCTGATTGGCGGCATTCCCCAGCACCGTGCTTATTCCCTGATCGCGCAATGCTTCGACGCGCGGACGCGAATTTTCAATCACCACCAGCGGAATACCGGCAGCCTGAAGCTTCTCGCCAAGCAGACTGCCGACGCGGCCATAACCGACCAGCAGGGCGTGATTGCACAGATCAAACGGGATCTGTTTTTCGTCTTCCACCGCTTCTTCAACGCTCTGATCTTCGATGGTCTCGGTTTTTTCCAGATATTTTTCCAGCAAACTGAACAGCAGCGGGTTAAACATAATCGACAAGATTGCGCCCGCCAGAACCAGATTGCGGCCATGCTCAGACAGCAGCCCCAGCGAAATACCCAAACCGGCGAGGATAAAGGCGAATTCACCAATCTGCGCGAGACTGACTGAAATCGTCAGCGCCGTGCGCCGCGAATGCCCGAACATCTTCACCAGTAAGAAGGCGGCAATCGACTTGCCGAACACAATAATCGCCAGCGTAGCGACGACTGTCAGCGGTTCGCGCACCAGAATCATCGGGTCAAACAACATGCCGACCGACACAAAGAACAGCACGGCGAAAGCATCACGCAGCGGTAACGTATCGTGCGCGGCGCGCTGGCTGAGTTCGGATTCGTTCAGCACCATCCCGGCGAAGAACGCGCCCAGTGCAAACGACACGTCGAAGAATTCGACCGCGCCGTAGGCGATGCCCAGTGCCAGTGCCAGAACCGACAGCGTGAACAGCTCGCGTGAACCGGTGCTGGCGGTTTTTGCCAGGATCCAGGGCACCACGCGGCGGCCGACAACCATCATCAGCACCATAAAGGCAATGACTTTGCCGATAGTAATCGCCAGTTCAGTCAGCAGGCCGGTAATGCTGGCGTGGTTGCTTTCGAGCATGCTGCTGAATGCCGGTAACAAAACCAGCGTCAGTACCATCACCAGATCTTCGACAATCAGCCAGCCGATGGCGATTTGCCCGCGCTGACTTTCAATGAGTTGCCGTTCTTCCAGCGCACGCAGCAGAACTACGGTACTGGCGGTGGACAGGCAGAGGCCAAACACCAGCCCGGTCGCCATGTCCCAGCCGAGTAAACGCGATAAACCCATCCCAAGCAGCGTCGCTACCGCGATTTGCGCTACAGCGCCGGGAATGGCTATCGACTTTACCGCGAGTAAATCTTTCATGGAAAAATGCAAACCGACGCCAAACATCAGCAATATCACGCCGATTTCGGCCAGCTCCGGTGCAAGTGAAGTATCAGCAACAAAGCCCGGTGTAAAAGGACCGGCCAGCACGCCTGCGGCGAGATAGCCAACCAGAGGGGATATTCGCAGGCGGTTGGCGAGCATTCCTAACAGGAAAGCGAGTACCAGACCGCCGACGATGGTAGTGATGAGAGGCGTAGAATGATGCATTCAGTCTCCTTCTGGTTATGCATGGCACAAATGTGTTGCAGATTGTTTCTAAGTTTATGGTAAAAATCGTTCACGCGTTGGTATTTTTTGGCCTTTTTTGCGCTAAATGCACGACAGACCGAAAAAAAAATTCGAACGGGAGATTTAAATGGGTTTTCGCGGGCGAATCTCAAGAGGCAACGGCTTTTTTTGCTGCCGATAAATCATTATCGGCAGTGGAAGGGAATGCTTCAGGCTTGTTTACGTTCAATATTTGGCAGGAATGCCGTCAGTATCCCCAGCAATGGCAGGAAGGCACAAATTTGATAAACCAGCTCGATGCTGGTTCTGTCCGCCACATAGCCCAGCACCGCAGCGCCAAGGCCGCCCATGCCGAACGCCAGGCCAAAGAATAGCCCCGAAACCATACCGACTTTTCCCGGCATCAGTTCCTGGGCAAACACCAGAATTGCCGAAAACGCCGAGGCCAGAATCACGCCGATAATGACGCTGAGAACGCTGGTCCACATCAGATTGGCGTGTGGCAAAAGCAGGGTAAATGGCGCGACGCCGAGAATTGACGCCCATATGACGTATTTGCGCCCAATCTTATCCCCAACCGGACCGCCGATAATGGTTCCGGCTGCCACGGCAAACAGGAAAACGAACAGATGGATTTGCGCATTCTGTACGGAAACACCAAATTTATGAATGAGATAGAAGGTGTAGTAACTGCTCAGGCTGGTCAGGTAAAAATACTTCGAGAACACCAGCACCAGTAAAATCCCCAACGACATCGCCACAGTTTTACGCGGCAACACGGTCACGGTATTTTTCACCGGTCCGCGCTTTTTCGCCATCAGATGCTGCTGGCGATACCACTTACTGATTTGCAGCAGAACGACAATGCCGAGCAGCGCCGCCAGCGAGAACCACGCGACGTTGCCTTTACCGTAGGGCGCGATGATTAACGCCGCCAGCAACGGGCCAAGCGATGCCCCGAAATTCCCGCCGACCTGGAACAGCGATTGCGCCAGCCCGTGACGTCCGCCGGAAGCCATACGCGCCACGCGGGACGATTCAGGATGGAACACCGACGAACCTGTACCGACCAGCGCGGCGGCCAGCAGCACCACCGGGAAACTTTGCGCCACGGCTAGCAAAAGCAAACCAGACAGCGTAAAGCCCATGCCGACAGGCAACGAATATGGCTGCGGATGTTTATCGGTGTAATAACCAATCAGCGGTTGTAGCAGCGACGCGGTAATCTGATACGTCAGCGTGATCAGGCCAATCTGGGTAAAGCTGAGTGAGAATTCGTTTTGCAGCAACGGATAGATCGCCAGAATCAGCGACTGAATCATGTCATTGAGCAGATGAGAAACGCTGATCGCCGCCAGAATAGAAAACGCAGTCTTTTTGACTGCGTCTTTCTGCGGGCTGTCTGGCGTGGCCGTATTGTCGGTCATAGCAGATGAACCTGTCTTATTTGTGCATATAGGAAATGCGTGTAGGTAATCAGTCGATCCGGTCAGTCGGCTTTTGCTATCTCAGCAAACTGGCCTTTCAGTAAGCGGCAAAGATCGCCTGCCGCAAGTTCAAGATCAAGCCCGCGTTTACCACCTGAAACATAAATGGTAGAGAAAGTCTGCGCCGGGCTATCGATCACCGTCGGCAGCAGCTTTTTCTGCCCCAGAGGGCTGATGCCGCCCACCAGATAACCGGTGACGCGCTGTGCGATGACGGGATCGGCCATGTCGGCTTTTTTGGCGCCGAGCGCTTTGGCGACTTTCTTCAGATCCAGCATTGATGCCACCGGCGTGACGGCAACGGCGAGATTTTTGGGATCGCCATTCAGTGAAACCAGCAATGTTTTGTAGACCTGACGCGCATCCAGCCCGAGCTTTTTTACCGCCTCGTCGCCAAAGTTGGTTTCGTCGCTGCTGTGTTCATACGGGTGAAGGGTAAAACTGACTTTATTTTTTTCCAGGAGCAATACGGCAGGGGTCATACCTGTCTCCTTATTTTGTTTTTTTGTTCGAAAAAACGTCATCAGCTCAATCTGATGAAATTTAACAACAAAGTATCTTTATTACGCGGAGGGGAAATAGTAGAGCAATGAATGGTTATTGCCAAGACCCGCTACAGGTTGCTACCCTGTGCGCGCCGGTGCTGTGCCTGAAAAGGCCGGTACTGAAGCTATAACAAAAAAATGAAATTCCTCTTTGACTGGCCGGCCTTAAAAACCGGCCATTTTTTTATCCTTTCAGCAATTCCGGCAGATTCCCTTCACCATACAAATGCAGCGCCCCTACGGCGACCACGTAATTTCCCGGCGGAAGTTCGGAAAGCTGTTTTTTCCAGCGCACATTGCGCTGATTCATCAGAATATCGTAGAGATCGTTGCTGAACGTATTCGGCAGCTGTTCAATCGCCAGCCCCGGTTTGGCATCAAGCCACCAGCTGATCATCGTTTGCAGTAATCGGGCGTTGGTGTGCCAGTGTGTCAGCGTATCTTCGAGCAGCGCTCTGCCGCCGTCGGGCAGTTGCTGCAACAGTTCAAACTGTTCCTGCGGCCCTTCGAGTTCGATGACCCGCGTGTTTTGCTGCTTTGCCGATTGCAACAACTGATAGTCGATGCCGTAATCCCCGCGCAATCCCAGACGCTGTGCCTGTGTTGCCTGCAACATCAGCGCAACCTGCCAGGAAGGAAGCGGGTTCAGCGTCCACATTGAAACGCCAAGCTCTTCGCATAAGCGCTCAACGTGGAGATATTCGGATTCGGTCAGACGATCGGCCAGAGGCGGAAATTCGCCGGACATGCTGAAAGGGGATTCTGTTCCGCTGATATCGGCTTCGACAATCAGGGCATCGGCTTTTTGCAGGCGGCGTAACAAAGCCGCGGGCAGCGGTTGCATATCCTGCGTGCCCATATGAATGCTGCCGACCAGATGCAGCGAGCGGTTGCCGGGAAGCCGGATATCCATGGCAGGATATGAATACTCGACAGGAAACAGCCTGCGTAGCCAGCTGAGAGCCTGGTTGAAAAACTGTGCCATATCGCATGGTCTCCCGAAAAATGAGAGACCATGCTAACGCGTCAGCGTTTTAGCGAACAGAGGAAACGTCTTGTTTTTTCGGGGTAAAGCGTAAGAGGCGGTTTGCGTTAGTGACAACGGTAATGGAAGACAACGCCATCGCTGCGCCTGCGACAACCGGGCTGAGCAATGTGCCGGTCAGCGGGTAGAGCACGCCTGCGGCAACCGGAATGCCAATCACGTTATACACAAACGCGCCTAACAGGTTCTGCTTCATATTGCGCAGCGTGGCCTGTGACATGGCCAGTGCATCGGCAACGCCGTTCAGGCTTGGCCGCATCAGCGTGATGGCCGCCGTTTCAATCGCCACATCGCTGCCGCCGCCCATTGCAATCCCGACATCTGCCTGCGCCAGTGCGGGCGCATCGTTAATGCCATCGCCAATCATCGCAACCTGCTGGCCTTTGGCCTGCAACGCTTTAATCGCCTCGGCTTTTCCTTCCGGACGAACACCGGCAATCACCGTATCGATGCCTGCCTGCGCGGCAATAGCTTGTGCCGTGCGCGGATTATCGCCGGTCAGCATTACCAGCTGATAACCCAGCTGATGCAGGCGTTGCAGCGCGGCAATGCTGTCACTGCGCAGCGGATCCCGCAGGGCGAACAGCGCGGCAATTTCACCGTCTGCCGCCAGAAGCACCGGCGTTGCACCTTGCTCAGACAGCGCTTCCAGCAGCGCATCGGTCTGCTGTGTATCGACGCCGTTTTCCTGCATCAGCGCCTGATTCCCCAGCAACAGCGTTTTGCCTTCTGCTTCACCGCGCAGGCCCAGCCCGCCAAGCGTGCGGAAATTCTGCACGTCAGGTATCGCCAGACCCTCCGCTTTATCGACAATCGCCTGCGCGAGCGGGTGGTGCGAGCCCTGTTCCAGCGCGGCGGCAAAGCGCAGCGCCTGCTGTTCACTGACACCGCCGAAGGTGTGAATATCCGTCACTTTCGGCTGGCCTTCTGTCAGCGTCCCGGTTTTATCGAAAACCAGCGTCGAAAGTGTACTGGCTTTTTGCAGGGCATCGGCATCACGAACCAGCACGCCCAACTCAGCGGCGCGCCCGACACCGGCGGTAATCGACATCGGCGTTGCGAGCCCCAGTGCGCAAGGGCAGGCGATGATCAGCACCGTGGTGACGATCACCAGCGCGTACATCAGCTGCGGCTGCGGGCCGAAGAAATACCAGATGGCACCGCTGAACAGGGCAATCAGCACCACGACGGGTACGAAGACGGACGAGATTTTATCCGCCAGTTTGCCGATTTCCGGTTTGCTGCTTTGCGCTTCCCGCACCAGTTTGATGATGCGAGAAAGCGTGGTCTGGCTGCCAATCGCATCCGCGCGGAACAATACGCTGCCGTCTCTGACCAGCGTACCGGCATGCACTTTTTCGCCCTGAGATTTTTGTTGCGGGACAGGTTCGCCGGTCAGCATCGCTTCATCCATCCACGCTTCGCCGCTCTGAATTTCGCCGTCAACCGGAACGCGGTCGCCGGTGGTCAGGCGCAGCGTCATACCCTGCTGCACATCGGCCAGCGGCAGCGTTTTTTCGCCTTCCGGAGTCACCACGCGCGCCGTCGGCGGCGTGAGATCCAGCAGGCGTTCCAGAGCTTGTGACGAGCGCTGACGCCCGCGTTGTTCCAGCGCATGGCCGAGGTTAATCAGGCCGATGATCATCACGCTGGCTTCGTAATAAAGATGCCGCGCCTGCATCGGAAAGGCATCCGGCCAGAGGCTGACAGAAATGGAAAATATCCACGCCGCACCGGTACCAAGTGATACCAGCGTGTCCATATTGGCGCTGCCATGCATCAGGCTTTTCCACGCGCTGCGGTAGAAGTGGCCGCCTGCGACAATCATGATCAGCAGCGTCAGCAGGCCGACAATCAGCCAGCCGGTCTGGTTGCTGGCGGTGACCATCATTTCGCCGCCCAGCAATCCCCACAACATCAGCGGGATACCCGCCGCCAGCCCGACCGCCGCCTGCCAACTGAAACGGATCATGCTGCTGCGCGCCGTTTGCTGCTGGCGCTCGCGGCGTCTGGTTTCATCAATAATGATTTCAGCGCCGTAACCCGCGCGTTCAACCGCCGCAATCAGGGCATTCTGGTCAGCATCACCGCTGACCAGCGCACTGCGTTCCGCCAGATTGACACGCGCACGTTCGACGCCGTTCACGCCTTCCAGCGCCCGCTGCACTTTACTGACACAGCTGGCGCAGCTCATACCGCTGAGCAACAGCTGCACGCTGTCATCAGAGGCTGAGGTTTGAAGAATGTGGTTTTCAGCCGGAACAGGTGACGCGGCCGCTGACAGGGGTTCCGGCAAAACACTCGCCTTATCGGTCAGCGGCTCAGATTTTGGGGACGCGTCTTCCAGCAGTTGTGCTTCATATCCGGCATTTACGACGGCGTCGATCAGGCTCTGGCTGCTGGCGTCGCCTTTCACAATGGCTTTATCCAGAGAAACTTCAACGGCGGTGGTGCCGTCAACCGCTTCGAGCGCTTTACGCGTTGAAGCCACACAATGCCCGCAGGACAGGCCTTGCAGAGATAATACGGTGGTGGTCATAGTGGTTTTCCTTGGGTTAACTTTCACTAAGAACAGAGGATAAACCTTCCAGCAAGGGGAAGGTCAAGCAACGGTTTCGCCTTACCGGTATTTTTCATTTTTCTCTCATTTACACTTTATTTAGAAATTCCCTTGCAGATTGGCTTATCGTTATCTCCCAAATTATATAACGATGAAGGGTAAGGGGATTTTCAATGGCAAAAATGCAGACAACACTTCTGCTGATGGCAGGACTGATGGCGGCGCAGGCTTCACAAGCCGCTGACGATTTTCGCGTCACCTACGCCGGTTCGATGGGCGTGGTAATGGACAAATATCTGGGGCCGGATTTTGCGAAGCAGAACAAGGTCAATTATCAGGGCCAGGGGCAGGGCGCTTACGGCATGGCGAACTTGCTGGCGTCGAAAAAAGTCGTGGCGGATGTGTTCGTTTCGATAACGCCGGGGCCGGTTGAGATCCTGCAAAAAGCGGGCATGGCCGGGCAGGCAATCCCGGTGGCCAGCACCAGCATGGTCATTGCTTATAATCCGAAAGGCAAATATGCCGAAAAATTTGCCGCGATAAAGGAAGGCAAAGCGGGCGCTGAGCCGTGGTGGAAAGTGCTCCAAACTCCCGGATTGCAGTTCGGCCGTACCGATCCGGTCAGTGATCCTCAGGGTCAGAACATTATTTTCACCATGATGCTGGCCGAAAATTACTACAAACAGCCGGGTCTGGAAAAAGCCGTGCTGGGCGATGTACAGAATCCGAAGCAGATTTCGGGCGAGGGCGGCCTTCTGACCCGTCTGGAAGCCGGTCAGGTTGATGCCGCGTCGGGCTACGAAAGTGCCACGATTTCCGCGCACCTGCCGTACATCAAACTGCCGGATGAAATTAACCTGAGCAATCCGCAGATGTCGAAAGACTGGTACAGCAAGGTGACTTTCAACGTCAAAGATTCCACCGGCAAAGAGAAAACGCTGAGCACGCAGCCGCTGGTCTTTTACGCGGTGGTGCTGAACAACGCGCCGCATCCGAAACTGGCGAAAGAATTTATCACTTACCTGCAAAGCGCTAAAGGTCAGAAGCTGTTTGAACAAAACGGCTACGACAAACCTAAAGGCGGAAACCTTTAAGTTGCGTGCGTCAGGAATGGCGGTTCCCGCGCTGGCACTGCTGATGGTGCCTTTTGTCACGCTGCTTTTCCTGACGCCGTGGTCAGATTTTCATCTGGCTTACGGCGACAGGCATGCGGTGGTGGTGTCGCTCGGCCTGAGTCTGATATCGGTCGGCCTGATTATTCTGCTCGGGCTGCCGGTCGCGTTCTGGCTGGCAAAAACGGCCTCACGCTGGCGCACTTTGGTGGAAGTGCTGGTGCTGATCCCGCTGCTGACGCCTCCGCTGGCGATGGGGATTTTGCTGGTGTCGGTTTACGGGCCCTACGGTTCGGTCGGTGAAACCCTTTCTGCCATCGGTATGACGCTCAATAACAATGCGCCCGCGTTTGTGCTGGCGCAGATTTATGGGGCGCTGCCTTATTTCATTCTTTCGGCGCGCGGTGCACTGGAAGCGGTGCCGCGCGATGTCGAAGAGGCTGCGCAGACGCTGGGCGCACGGCCTTTTCAGGTGCTTATCCGGCTCACGTTGCCGCTGGCCTCACGCGGAATTGCCGCCGGTGTGGCGATTGCCTGGGTACGCGCCATCGGAGAGTTCGGCATTGTCATGGTGTTCTGTTATTTCCCACAGGGTATTCCGGTCAAAATGTTTATCAACCTGCAAAACGACGGCGTGACGTCGGTTTACTCGCTGCTGTGGATCCTGCTTATCGTGACGTTGCCGCTGCCCATGTGGTTGCTGATGCGCACCAAAAAACAGGCCGTGCATTACAGTTGAGGATTTTCGTAAAACCGTAAACACGTATACTGTTCAGATAAAGTGCAAAAACAGGGCGACGCGGAGGCGAAATGAATATCAGTGATGTGGCGAAAAAAACCGGGCTGACCAGCAAGGCGATTCGTTTTTACGAAGAGAAAGGGCTGGTGACGGCACCGGCGCGGAGCGAGAACGGATACCGCCGCTATGTACAAAAACATATCGAAGAACTGACGTTGCTTCGTCAGGCACGGCAGGTGGGGTTTACGCTGGAAGAGTGTCAGGAGTTAGTGGCGTTATTCCATAATCCGGATCGCCACAGTGCAGATGTGAAAGCACGCACTTTAGAAAAGGCCGCCGAAATTGAGCGGCACATTGAAGAACTTCAGCTGATGCGCCAGCGCCTGCTGACGCTGGCGGAATCCTGCCCCGGCGATGACGGCGCAGACTGCCCGATAATCGATAATCTTTCTGGCTGTTGCCACAAACACTAACGTCAGGCGTTACTGCGCAGGGCGTTCTACGCGCAGCGTCGCGCCCTCGACACCGGTAATTACCACTTTATCACCGACTTCCAGCGGCGAAGCGCAGGACGCCCGCCAGCTGCTGTCGCCGATTTGTACCCGCGTATACTGATTTTTCAGCGGTTCGAGCACGGTGGCGTAAGTACCTACTAACTGCTGTCCGCGCTGGTTCAGCGCCGAATTACCGCTGGTTTTGTCCGTGCGCTGATTCAGCCATTTCCACCACAGCCAGGCGGCGATAATGGTCAGAAGCGCAAACGCCACGCCCTGCCATTCCCACGGCAGCGGCAAAATCCACGTCACCAGCCCGACCAGCGCCGCCGCTACGCCACTCCACAGTAAGTAACCACTTGCTCCTACCAGCTCTGCCGCCAGCAACAGGCCGCCCAAAGACAGCCAGAACACATGCGGACTTGCCATGAAATCGCGAAGCATTATTTGCCGCCTTTGGTTTCTTTCAGCAGCTCAGCAATCCCGCCAATCGAGCCCATCAGGCTGGTGGCATCCAGCGGCATCATGATGACTTTGCTGTTGTTCGCCGAGCCTATTTTGGTCAGCGCATCGGTATATTTCTGTGCCACGAAGTAGTTAATGGCCTGAACATCCCCGGCAGCAATCGCTTCAGAGACCATTTTGGTGGCCTGCGCTTCCGCTTCTGCCGCACGTTCGCGGGCTTCAGCTTGCAGGAACGCCGACTGACGCTCACCTTCGGCTTTAAGGATCTGCGACTGTTTTTCACCTTCCGCACGCAGGATGGCGGACTGACGAACGCCTTCGGCTTCCAGAATGTCGGCACGTTTTGTACGTTCCGCTTTCATCTGTGCGTTCATCGCAGAAATCAGTTCAGCCGGTGGACGCACATCACGGATTTCGATACGCGTAATTTTCACGCCCCATGGATTGGTGGCTTCATCGACGATATGCAGCAAACGTGCGTTGATGTTGTCGCGTTGTGACAGCATTTCGTCGAGCTCCATCGAACCCAGCACGGTACGGAAGTTGGTCATGGTCAGGTTCACGATCGCCTGTTCCAGATTGCTGACTTCATAGGCGGCACGCGCCGGATCAATAACCTGGATAAAACACACAGCGTCGATGGCGACATTGGCGTTATCCCGGGAAATCACTTCCTGAGAGGGGATATCCAGAACCTGTTCCATCATATTGATTTTGCGGCCAATGCGGTCAACAAATGGCACAACCAGGTTTAGCCCCGGCATCAGGGTTTTGGTATAACGGCCAAAGCGCTCTACGGTCCACTGGTAGCCCTGTGGCACGATTTTGATCCCGGCGTAAACCACCAGCAGCGCCAGTACGATCAGAATAAGGATAGGAATGGGAATGAGGTCAAACATAGTATGAAACTCCTGTAAAACTGTGTCCTGAATATTCCGGCGGAATATTCGAGTAAAAACATGTCCCTGGCGCACTCCCCGAAAGTCAGGCGCGTGCGCAATTGTCGCACAAATAACTTACGCGTCGTATTAATAAAGGATAGTTCAGGGGATAAAAGGCAGGGGAAAAGGCGAAAAAAAACGCACGTCAGGAAGGGGGGAATGCCCGACGCGCGTAAGAAATTTTTAGCGTGAATCAGTACAGCAGGGAATATAACTGGCGACGATATTTAGCCGCCAGCGCGTCGCCGGTGCCGAGTGCCGCCATGATATCCATCAGCGTTTTGCGTGCCGCGCCGTTTGCCGCACCTAAATCTTTTTTTAGCGGAGCCATCAGCAGTTCCAGCGCTTCTTCGTTACGCCCGACCTGATGCAGTTGCAGGCTGAGTTTAACCACCAGCTCGGCGTTGTCAGGATCCTGCTGTAATTCCTGTTGCAGCAGCTGAATTTCAGGGGTGTCAGCCGCCTGTTTCAGTAGTTCAATCTGGGCAATCAGCCCCTGATAACGGGAATCTTTATCCTGCAAGGGAATGGTGGCCAGCACGGCTTCCGCGTCGTCGGAACGGTTCAACTGAATCTGAACTTCCGCCAGCGTCATCCCGATATCACTGCGGTAGTTGCTCACTTGCCATGCATCTTTCAGCAGCGGAAGGGCATCGGCGAAGTTACCTTCTTGTATCAGTTCCTGCGCCTGAGCCAGTTTCAGCTCTTCTTCTTTCGGCAGGACTTTCTGCAGCAGTTCGCGGATCACTTCTTCCGGCTGCGGCCCCTGGAAACCATCCACCGGCTGGCCATCTTTGAACAGGTAAACCGCCGGGATAGAACGCAGGCCAAACTGCTGGGCAATCATCTGCTCGGCATCGCAGTCCACTTTCGCCAGAACCAGCTGACCGGCATATTCCGCCGCCAGTTTGTCGAGAATTGGCCCCAGTTGCAGGCAATGCTGGCTGCGCTCAGACCAAAAGTAGAACATCACCGGCACCGACATGGATTGTTCCAGCGTCTGATGCAGATTGGTTTCGTTGATATCGATAACAGTAGGTTGTGCAAGCATGAATTCTGTCTCTCTCGCGCTAAGGCTCAAAGTCATTTAAAGCATTAAATACCAGATGGGGGCAGGTTTTACGGCTTCAACCCCCGGCTCTGTTTACTTAGCTGTTTCCGCGCAATATTTTGTCCAGCAAACGCGAAGGTAAAAGGCGTTTCAACACAGTGAGCACATGGGCGACCAGCGTAACCGGATACCGCAGACGTGCCTTCGGGTTTTCTAAAGCATGGTGCAATTTCGGCAAAACGGCCTCCGGCGGCAGCGTAAAACGCCGCGCGATCCCCGGGTTTTCGACCGGCCGGTCGGCCTGTGACTGATTCACGTTAGCCGTAAAGTTGCTGCTCAGCGGGCCGGGTTCAATCAGGCTCACCTGGATGCCCGTGCCGTGCAACTCCATGCGTAACGTATCTGACCAGGCTTCGAGCGCGAATTTGCTGGCGGCATAGGTTCCGCGGCCCGGCGTCGTCACCAGCCCCATCACCGAGCTGGTCTGAATAATGCGGCCTTCGCCGTGCGGCAACATTGCGGGCAGTAATAGCTGCGTCAACTGATGCGTGCCGAACAGATTGGT
The DNA here is from genome assembly GCF_017655185.1 of Rahnella sp. ChDrAdgB13. NCBI lineage: Bacteria > Pseudomonadati > Pseudomonadota > Gammaproteobacteria > Enterobacterales > Yersiniaceae > Rahnella > Rahnella sp. ChDrAdgB13. The sequence continues at coordinate 164,985 of NZ_JAEMGT010000001.1, forward strand.
GGAAAATTGTTGCTCAAACTGCTCGCGGGTGATGGTGTTCAGCGGGCCGTAAACACCGTATCCGGCATTGTTGAACAGGCCGTAAAGACGATTGCCGGTCAGCGCGATAACCTCCGCGGCGGCAAGTTCTACGCTGTGTTTGTCATCAAGATCGAGCGCAATAGTTTCAAAACCGAGTTGGCTGAGCGTGTCGATATCTGCACTTTTACGGCAGGCGGCCAGCACCCGGTAGCCGCGAGCCCGTAAATCTTGGGCGGCAACCAGCCCTATTCCGCTGGAGCAACCGGTAATTAATACTGCTTTTTGCATAACTTTACCTGTGAGGTGTCCCTATTTTTCATGGCTGTGATTTACTAGGGAGTCGGGTGAAAAAGGTAACGTCTTGGTTTTAATCACGTCACGGTATTATTTATTGTAACCCTACTGCGTCACCAGCGGCGCGAGTTTGTCGGCCATCCAGTCGGCGATAAAAGGCTGTGCCGCCAGTGCGGGATGCAAACCGTCGTCCTGCATCCACTCGGGTTTTGCGGCGACCGGCTCCATAAAGAACGGCACCAGCGGGATGTTTTCCTGCTTCGCCAGCGCCGGATAAATGGCGTAGAACGCATCACCGTAACGGCGGCCATAATTTGGCGGCAGGCGGATTTGCATCAGCAGCGGTTCGGCGTTGGCCTGTTTTACCTGACTGATAATCTGCGTCAGAGTTTGTGAAATGTTTTGTGGCGGAAAGCCGCGCAGTCCGTCATTCGCGCCCAGTTCAATCAGCACCCAGCGCGGATGATGTTGTTGCAGCAAAGTCTGTAAACGGGCCAGCCCCTGTTCGGCGGTATCTCCGCTGATGCTGGCGTTAATAATCGTGGGTTTATCCCCTTCTTTTTGCCACTTATTATTGAGCAACGACGGCCAGGATTCGGCTACCGGAAGGCGATAGACGGCGCTTAAACTGTCGCCGATAATCAGTAAGTTATCAGCAGCTATGGCGCGAAAACTCAGCAATCCCAACAACATAAGGAAGGGGAGATGCCAGCGGAAAACGTTCTTGAAGTTCATCATCTTAGTAAGCACGTCGGTCAGGGTGAAGGACAGCTCACCATCCTGTCCGGTGTCGAGCTGGTTGTCAAACCTGCCCAGACAATTGCCCTGATTGGCGAATCCGGTTCCGGTAAATCGACGTTGCTGGGGATCCTCGCCGGACTCGACGACGGCACCTCGGGCGACGTGATGTTGCTCGGCAAATCCCTGAACTCTCTCAATGAGGAAGGGCGCGCCGCACTGCGGGCAAAAAACGTCGGATTTGTATTTCAATCCTTCATGCTGGTGCCGACGCTAAATGCGCTGGAAAACGTGCAACTTCCGGCGTTGTTGCGCGGTGAAAGCGACAGCAACAGCCGTCAGCAGGCGGTGCAGTTGCTGGAAAGTCTCGGGCTGGGCGGGCGTTTGAATCATCTTCCGGCGCAGCTTTCCGGTGGCGAACAGCAACGTGTGGCGCTGGCGCGTGCGTTTATCGGCAAACCTAAACTTCTGTTCGCCGATGAGCCGACCGGCAATCTGGATCGCGCCACCGGCGAACGTATCGTCGATCTGCTGTTCTCACTGAACCGAGATGCGGCCACCACGCTGATTCTGGTCACGCATGACGAACAACTGGCGGCGCGTTGTCAGCGGCGTCTGCGTCTGCGTGACGGGAAATTGTGGGAGGAAGCATGATCTGGCGCTGGTTCTGGCGGGAATGGCGATCGCCTTCGCTGCTGATTGTCTGGCTGGCGCTGACGCTGGCGGTGGCCTGCGTGCTGGCGCTGGGCAGTATCAGCGACCGCATGGACAATGGGCTGAGCCAGCAAAGTCGTGAGTTTATTGCGGGAGACCGCGTGCTGCGTTCTTCTCATCCGATTACTGAAGCCTGGTTGCAGGATGCCGAAACGCAGGGGCTGAAAGTCAGCCGTCAGCTCTCTTTCATGACCATGACCTTTGCCGGAAACACGCCGCAGCTGGCGTCGGTAAAAGCCACTGATCTGGCGTATCCATTATACGGGGCGTTGCAGACGGAACCGGTGGGGCTGAAACCGCAGCCGGGAACCGTGCTGGTGGCACCCCGTTTGCTGGCGCTGCTGAACGTGAAAGTGGGCGATGATCTGGATGTCGGCGACAGTACGCTGAAAATTGCCGGTGTGATTGTTCAGGAACCGGATGCCGGTTTTAACCCGTTCCAGACCGCGCCGCGCGTAATCATGAATCTTGATGATGTGCCGAAAACCGGCGCGGTTCAGCCGGGCAGCCGCCTGACGTACCGCTATATGTTTGCCGGTTCCCCGCAGGCTATTCAGACCTACGGCGACGCCATTAAAGGGCTGCTGAAACCCGATCAGCGCTGGACCGGCATGGAGGATTCCGAAGGCGCGCTGGGCAAATCATTACAGCGTTCACAACAATTCCTGACGTTGTCAGCCCTGCTGACGCTGATGTTGTCGATTGCCGCCATTGCCGTGTCGATGGGGCATTACTGCCGAAGCCGGTACGATCTGGTGGCAGTGCTGAAAACATTAGGCGCCGGGAAAAAGGCGCTGCGAAAACTGATTATTGGTCAGTGGCTGGCAGTTCTGGTACTGGCGGGAATTTGCGGCAGCATCGTCGGACTGGCCTTTGAAGCCGTTCTGATGAAAGTGCTCGCGCCGGTTCTTCCCGCACAATTGCCGCCTGCCGGTGGCTGGCCGTGGGTCTGGTCGATGGGCGCAATGGTCGTGATTTCACTGCTGATTGGCATCCGTCCTTACCGTCAGTTGCTGGCCACCCAACCGCTGCGCGTGCTGAGAAATGACGTTGTGGCGAACGTCTGGCCGCTGCGCTATTTCCTGCCGGTGATGGTGCTGGTGGTCGTCGGGTTACTGGCGGCGCTGATGGGCGGCAGTTCGCTGCTCTGGTCACTGCTGGCGGGCGTGCTGGTGCTTTCGCTGTTGCTCGGTGTGATTGGCTGGGGCGCTTTGCTTTTGCTGCGCCGCCTGACGTTCCGCCAGCTTCCGTTGCGTCTGGCGGTCAACCGTCTGCTGCGACAGCCGTGGGTAACGCTCAGCCAGCTGGCGGCGTTTTCCATGTCGTTCATGCTGCTGGCGCTGTTGCTGGTGATGCGCGGGGATCTGCTGAACCGCTGGGAGCAACAGCTTCCGCCGGACAGTCCGAACTTCTTCCTGCTCAACATCACCAAAGAGCAGGTTCCGCAGGTGACGGATTTCCTGCATCAGCATAACGCGCAGCCGGAAACGTTCTATCCGATTGTACGGGCGCGTTTGACGAAGATTAACGGCGAAGCCGCGACGGACAAAATCAAGCCGGACGATGCGGGCGGGGAAGCGGTAAACCGTGAACTGAATCTGACCTGGATGGACGGATTGCCGGATCATAATCCGCTGACCGCAGGTAATGGCGCACCGAAAGCGGGTGAAGTGTCCATCGATGAAGGGCTGGCCGGACGTCTCGGACTGAAAATCGGCGATTCGGTGACCTTCACCGGCGATACGCAGGATTTCACCGCTAAGATTACCAGCCTGCGAAAAGTGGACTGGGACAGCCTGAAGCCGAATTTCTACTTTATCTTCCCGACGGGCGCACTGGATGCCCAGCCGCAAAGCTGGCTGACCAGTTTCCGTTATCACGGCGATGACAGCACCATTACGCAACTGAACCGTCAGTTCCCGACGCTCAGTTTGCTGGATGTCGGTTCGATTCTGCGGCAGGTCGGACAGGTCTTACAGCAGGTCAGCCGGGCGCTGGAAGTGATGGTGATTCTGGTGATGCTGTGCGGCGGTTTGCTGTTGCTGGCACAGATTCAGGTCGGGATGCGTCAGCGCCGTCAGGAGTTGATCGTTTATCGCACGTTAGGCGCGAGTAAAAAGATGCTGCACCGTACTCTCTGGTGCGAATTTGCGGTTCTTGGACTCGTGGCGGGCATTGCGGCGGCGATAGGTGCCGAAGTGGCGTTATGGTTGTTGCAGCGAAAAGTGTTTGATTTCCCGTGGGAACCGGATTACCTGATGTGGATCGCCGTTCCGGTGGTCAGCGCGTTGCTGCTGTCTGTCTGCGGAGGCTGGCTGGGTGTACGGTTGCTGCGGGGGCGGGCGCTGTTCAGGCAATACGACTCGTAACCGTCATACTTCGAGCCACAGGTGCGTTGGCTGCGTTCAGTCACCCGAATCACTTACCTGAGTAAGCTCATCGGGATTCCTTGACTTGCCGCCTTCCTGTAACTCGAATTATTTAGGTTACCAGAGCATCTCCTTTTAATAAGGAGGTGCTCAAATCAAATCTTTTCAACTGCCCATTCAATGCCGCTGGCATATTCGGCCGGCAGCATCGGGATCAGTGCATTCAGGTTTTCTTTCAGCAGGCTGGCGCTGGCATCATTGAGATTCAGGTGTCCGACTTTACGACCCGGACGCACGTCTTTCTCGTACCAGTGCAGATTGACCAGTGGCAGGTTCAGCCACTGTTCTGACACATCCGTGCCAATCAGATTCACCATCACCGACGGCGTACTGACCACCGGTTTCGGCAGCGGCAGACCGAGTATGGCGCGCAGGTGCATTTCAAACTGGCTGTAGGATGCGCCGTTTTGCGTCCAGTGCCCGCTGTTATGTACGCGCGGAGCCAGTTCGTTGATGAGCAAACCTTCGCTGACCACGAAACATTCCATCGCCATCACGCCGACATAATTCAGTTCGTTCAGAATCGCCGACAGCATGCTTTCAGCCTGCTGTTGCAGCGCAGCGTCCGGCTCCGGCAGTGCGACGCTGGTGCGCAGAATACCGTCCTGATGCAGATTGTGCGTCAGCGGATAAAAAACGGTTTTCCCGTCGTGACCACGCGCACCTACCAGCGACACTTCACCGGAGAAATTGATGCCCTGCTCAACGATGCATTCGCCGTAGCAATCTTGTGGCAATGTATTTTCTTCGCCGGAACGCAAGCGCCACTGACCACGACCGTCATAACCGCCGACGCGACGTTTCACAATCGCCAGTTCGCCAAGCTGTGAAAAAACCTGCGGCCATTGTGCGGCATCTGCCAGCAATTGCCACGGCGCAGTCGCCAGACCGAGCTGGTCGAGCAACTGTTTCTGCGTCAGGCGATCGGCCAGACGCGGGAAAATATCGCGGTTAACGAACGCATTATGCGTTGCCAGTTCGCGGGTCAGCGCGGTTTCCGGCCAGCGTTCGATTTCTGCGGTAATGACGCTTTGCTGAAAAGGTACGGCCTCCGGTTCGGCATCAAGTCCGACCGGATAAACGGCAATGCCCAGCGGTTCACCGGCCTGACGCAGCATTCTGCCTAACTGACCGTTTCCGAGTACGCAAACCGGTTTCATGCTTCCTCCCGTGGATCGGGATTATTCAGCACTTCATCCGTTTGTGCGACACGCCACGCGGCCAGATTTTTGGCAATTTCAGTATCATGCAGCGCCAGAATTTGTGCCGCCAGCAACGCAGCGTTAGCGGCACCCGCTTTACCAATTGCCAGCGTACCGACCGGAATACCGCGCGGCATTTGTACGATGGAATACAGGCTGTCGATGCCGCTCAGGGCCGCGCTTTGCACGGGCACGCCGAGCACCGGCACCAGCGTTTTCGCCGCCAGCATGCCTGGTAAATGCGCCGCGCCGCCTGCGCCTGCGATGATCACATCAAAACCATTGGCCGACGCCTGTTCAGCAAAGGTGAACAATTTGTCCGGCGTGCGGTGTGCGGAGACGATATCGACATGGAAAGGAATATTCAGCGTTGTGAGCACTTCGGCGGCGAACTGCATGGTCGCCCAGTCACTTTTAGACCCCATAACGATGGCGATTTTTGCCGGGGTAACGTTGGATGACATGTCTGTATAGCTCCTGTGATTCGGATTTAAAGCGTGTGAGGGCGCAAATGATATCACGCTCACGAAGCAAGGAAAACGGTTGCGTAGCCGGAATACGGTGCATTTTTGATGAGAAGTGCGCGACAGATTTGTATAATCCCAGCCACGATAATATTCGCCATCCCCACTGGAAACTGAACTATGACGCAGGCTTTACTGGCACCGATTTATGATTTTCTTCACTGTGAAACACCTGCGTTATGGGTGGATGTGGCGCTGGAAAATCAGACTGTCATGCTGATTGACCACGCTAACTGTGAAAAGAAGGCGGCGGCCACGGCGATGAGCCTGATGACCAAATATCTTGAGCGTACCGAGTTGCTGTTTTGCGCGGCACGTCTGGCGCGCGAAGAGCTTCATCACTTTGAGCAGGTGGTGGAAATCATGCAGAAACGCAATATTACTTATACCCAGCTTTCACCGTCGCGCTACGCCAGTGGCATGATTAAACATACCCGCCATCATGATGACCTGAATATTCTGGTGGACCGTCTGATTATTGGTGCGTACATCGAAGCGCGTTCCTGCGAGCGATTTGCCAAGATTGCTCCGCATCTCGATGAAACCCTGTCACGCTTTTATACGTCGCTGTTGCGCTCAGAATCACGCCATTTTGCCGATTATCTGGCGCTGGCCGAACAGTATGCGGGAACCGATATCAGTGAACGGGTGGAGGAGTTTGGCAGGATTGAAGCGGAACTGATCTTAACGCCAGATGAACAATTCCGCTTCCACAGTGGAGTCCCAGTCTGCGGGCTTAAAACGGGAAGCTGATCAGTTCCACGTTACCGGCGGTGACTTTCACCATCGAGCCTTCTTCGTGCCATGCGCCGAGTACTACGCGGTGGCCGGTTTTATTTTCTAAAGGCACATCATGAATAGCCGGGCGGTGCGTGTGCCCGTGGATCATCCACTCGACGCCTGCCGCCTGCATTTCACTGATCACCGCCTGCGGATTCACGTCCATAATTTCCAGCGATTTTCCCTGATTAGACGCTTTGCTGTTGGCGCGCATTTTTGCGGCAATCGCCAGCCGCCATTTCAGAGGCAGCATTAGGAATAATTTCTGGATAAACGGGTTATGAACTTTTTTGCGGAAATTCTGGTAGGCAACGTCATCGGTACACAGCGTGTCGCCGTGCAGGATGAGCACGCGGCGGCCATAAAGCTCGAGAACTTTTTTCTCTGGCAGCAGCGTCATCAGGCTTTCACGCGCAAAACGTCTGCCGAGCAGAAAATCGCGGTTACCGTGGATGAAAAAGCAGGGCACGCCTTGCTGGCGGAGCTGGTTTAACGCCGCAGCGATTTCTGCGTGTAACGGTTCCGGGTCATCGTCACCAATCCAGGCTTCGAATAAATCCCCGAGAATGTACAGCGCATCAGCCTGCGGCGCATCTTCGCGAAGAAAACGCAGAAAACCGGCAGTGATTGCCGGTTCCTGTGCGCAAAGATGGATATCTGCGATAAAAAACGTGGTCATCCCGACGCTAATTATTCGCTGATGGTGACGCTTTTGATCACAACATCTTCTTTTGGAACGTCCTGGTGCATACCGCTGCGGCCCGTTTTAACGGCTTTGATTGCGTCAACCACGTCCTGACCTTCAACCACTTCTGCAAATACGCAGTAGCCCCAACCCTGCGCGTTTTTGCCGCTGTGGTTAAGGAAATCGTTGTCAGTAACGTTGATGAAGAACTGTGCGGTGGCAGAATGCGGATCGTTAGTACGCGCCATCGCCAGCGTGCCTTTGGTGTTTTTCAGGCCGTTATCCGCTTCGTTATCGATAGGTGCGTCGGTGTTTTTCTGGTTCATGCCTGGCTCAAAACCGCCGCCCTGGATCATGAAACCGTTAATCACACGATGGAAAATTGTGTTGTCGTAGAAGCCTTTACGGCAATAGTTCAGGAAGTTTTCAACCGTGGCTGGCGCTTTGTCAGCGAAAGTTTTAATGACGATGTCGCCGTGGTTGGTGTGGAAAGTGACCATAATTATCATCCTGCTAATGTTGATGTGTGCTCTCTGTAAGAGTCGTTACTATAGCCTTTTCTTATACCATAACTCAAAAGTTGCCGTCAGCAGCGCCTTTGTGACCACTAAAGCCCGTCCGGCGGCCTTATGCCGTTTCGGTGAAATCATTTTCGTTATATTATGGCCGTTAGTGTCGCTTAACTGCGCCAACGTCATTTTCTACGCCCAACACACGGAATAGCCTGATGCTGAAGATTTTTAATACCCTGAGTCGCCAAAAAGAGGAATTCAAGCCAATTCATGCCGGTAAAGTCGGGATGTACGTGTGTGGGATCACTGTTTACGACCTGTGTCATATCGGCCATGGCCGCACCTTTGTGTCTTTCGATGTGGTATCGCGTTACCTGCGTTACCTCGGTTATGACCTGAAATATGTGCGTAACATCACCGATATCGACGACAAAATCATTAAACGTGCCGCTGAAAATGGCGAAACTTTTATGGCATTGACCGACCGTATGATCGCCGAAATGCACGCGGATTTTGCTGCCCTGAATATTCTGCCGCCGGATTCTGAGCCGCGCGCGACCGGACACATTCATGAAATCATCGATATCGTGCAGAAGCTGATCGACCGCGATCACGCTTATGTCGCCTCCAATGGCGACGTGATGTTCTGGGTGGAAAGTGATCCGGATTACGGTGTGTTATCCCGTCAGGATTTGGATCAGTTGCAGGCTGGCGCACGCGTCGAAGTTGAAGCTAACGTGAAGCGTAATCCGATGGATTTCGTGCTGTGGAAAATGTCCAAACCGGGCGAACCGAGCTGGACCTCTCCGTGGGGCGAGGGCCGTCCGGGCTGGCACATCGAATGTTCTGCGATGAACTGCAAGCAGCTGGGCGCGCATTTTGATATTCACGGTGGCGGTTCAGACCTGATGTTCCCGCACCACGAAAACGAAATTGCGCAGTCAAGCTGCGCACACGACGGCCCGTATGTGAACACCTGGATGCACTCCGGCATGGTCATGATTGACCGCGAAAAGATGTCCAAATCACTGGATAACTTCTTTACCGTGCGCGATGTGCTGAAATATTACGATGCGGAAAGCGTGCGTTACTTCCTGATGTCCGGCCACTATCGTAGCCAGCTGAACTACAGCGAAGAGAACCTGAAACTTGCGCGTACCTCGATGGAACGTCTGTACACCTCTCTGCGTGGTACTGACGCCAGCGCAACGCCTGCTGGTGGCGACGCGTTTGTGACGCGTTTTCGTGCGGCAATGGACGACGATTTTAATACGCCGGAAGCCTATTCCGTGCTGTTCGATATGGCGCGCGACATTAACCGTCTGAAAACGGAAGATATGGCGGCGGCAAACGGTCTGGCAGCAGAACTGCGTCAGCTGGCGGGCGTGCTCGGTTTGCTGGAGCAGGATCCGGAGCAGTTCCTGAAATCCGGTGCGCAGGCAGATAATGACGATGAAGTCGCTGAAATCGAAGCGTTAATCAAACAGCGTAACGATGCCCGCGCCAGCAAAGACTGGAGCATGGCGGATAAGGCGCGCGACCGCCTGAATGAAATGGGTATCGTGCTGGAAGATGGGGCAAACGGAACCACCTGGCGCCGTAAATAATCTCCTTCAGACTCCATTTTTTTGGAGATGCAAGATCTCAACAGCCTCCTTTCTGGAGGCTTTTTTATAAGGACTGTCCTGTGACTCAAATGCTTCTGACGTATCAGCCTCCGTATGACTGGCAGTGGATGACCACGTTTCTTGGCGCACGTGCCTTGCAGGGCATCGAGCAGCAGGACGGCGAATTTTATCAGCGCACACTGGCGGTGATGCACAACGGCGTGCGGCTGAGCGGCTGGTTGCGGTTGCGTCCTTTGCCGGACCTTAACAGTGTCGAACTGGAGGTTTCGCCGTCGCTGGCTCCGGTTGCAGAAAATGTAGCGCAGCAGGTGCGGCGGTTACTGGATCTGGATGCGCAGCCATTACTGATCGCTGAAGGTTTAGGTCCGCTGGCCGAAAATGCCGTGGGACTCCGTCTGCCGGGCTGTATAAATCGTTTTGAGCTGACGGTGAGGGCGATACTGGGTCAGCTGGTCAGTGTGAAAATGGCGGCAACGCTGGCGACGCGGCTGACGGAAAAATGGGGCGAACCGCTGAGCACGCCTTTTGCGGCGCTGACGCATCTGTTTCCGTCTCCGGCGGCAATCGCGAAATTAACGGTCGATGATTTACGCGGTATCGGTGTGCAGGCCAAACGCGCGGCGTGCCTGATTAATATTGCACAATCGGTGGAAGAAGGGCGGTTGCCGCTCGATGACATTACCGATGTGCAGGAAGGTGTCAGACAGTTGCTGGCGATGCCGGGCATTGGCAGCTGGACGGCGAGTTATGTGGCGATGCGCGCGTGGTCTGCGCCGGATGTTTTTCTGGGCGGCGATTATCTGATTAAGCAGCGCTTTCCCGGAATGACGCCGGGGAAAATCGCCCGTTACGCCGAGGTCTGGAAGCCGTGGCGCACTTACGCCACGCTGCATTTATGGTTCAACAATGACTGGCAGCCTGATTTGCCCTGATTATTCCGTTCCGTTCTGAGGCGGCGACACGGATTGCGGGGCGTGGGCGGTTGCGGTTTTCTGGTCGGCTTCGTATTTGAAAACCTGCCCGCGGCCGTTACGTTTGGCGGTATAACAGGCCATATCGGCCTGCGCCATAAATTCACTGCCGCTGATGTGCGGATTACAAATTTGCGTCAGCCCTGCGCTGGCGCCGATGCGGTACATTTTCCCTTCCCACATAAAGTGGTACGCGTTGATCTTATCCACCAGTTGCTGAACCATGCCGAGCCCTTGTTCCATCGGACAATCAAACAGAATCAGCGCAAATTCATCACCACCCAGACGCGCGAGACGATCGCTGTTGCGGATATGTTCCTGCATCAGCGTGCTCAGCTGACGCAACAACTCATCGCCCGCTGCGTGGCCCGCACTGTCATTGATCGCTTTGAAACGGTCGAGATCGATAAACGCCAGCGTGTGAACCTGATGACGCGTCGCCGTCAGGTTTAGCGCTTTTTTCAGGCTCGATTCAAAACTGCCGCGGTTAGACAGGCCGGTCAGCAAATCGTGGGACGCGCTGTAGCTGAGTTTGCGCATCAGCTCGCGGGATTTACTGACGTCCTGAAGTACCAGCACGATACCGATCGGCTCATCTTTCAGCGTGCGCAGCGGCGAAACGGCCAGCTGGACATCAAACAAACCGGTGTCGTGGCCGTGCAGCACGAGGGAACGTTCCACGGAAGAGTGCAGGTTTTCGTTGATATCAAATTGCAGCAGGTTGTCGATAAGCGGCCCGTCCGGCCCTTTGCTGATCAACACGATCCGGTTTACCGGCTGCCCCTGCGCCTGCTGCTCTGACCAGCCGGTCATTTTCTCCGCCACCGGATTCATGAACGTAATATTCATATTCCGGTCGGTGGAAATCACGGCTTCATTGATCGAATTCAGGGTGATGTGCAGCAGCTCTTTTTCTTCATGCAGCGCTTCAGACAGCCGTTTGTTGGTCATTTCCGTGTGTTTGAGTTCGTTAATATCCTCAATCTGAGAAATGAAATACAGCGGGTTGTGGTGTTCATCACGCACCAGCGAAACCGCCAGCAAAGCCCAGACGAGTTCACCATTGCGGCATAAATAGCGTTTTTCCATGGTGTAGCTCTGGATTTCATCATCGAGCAACTGCTTGAACAACGTGAGATCTTTGCCTAAGTCTTCCTGATAGGTTATTTCCTGAAACGACAGCGTAGTCAGATACTCTGCTTCATAACCCAAAAGGTTGCACAGCGCCTTGTTGACCTGGAGCAGTTTTCCCTGCGGAGAAACCAGTGTCATTCCGATGGCCGAATATTCCATGGCGTTACGAAAGCGGTTTTCGCTCTGGGTAATGTGTGATTTCTCCATGCGCAAGGAATGCATGGCCATGGCCATTGCATTAGCTGGCATCAGGATCAGCAGCAGCGGCAGGAAAATTAACCCCTGCGGGATTTGCATCACTGTATGGGGCTGAACGTTGATAATCCCGCTGGTGTGCAGCAGGGCAATCATCAGCGTCATCGAAAGGAAAATAATAAAGGCTTCAATACGCGGCAGGCGGATGGCGCACCACAGCAGCGGAATGGTGATAAACGCGAAGGTGTAAGGCAGCCATTTCAGTGCGAGAAAACCGGCGATCAGCGTCAGAATCAGTGTCAGAGCCAGCTCAAAAAAACGCTGAGAAGTGAGATTTTTGCTGAAATATCCGCGCTGATAAATCAGCCCCAGCGGCGTGAGTGCCAGGATCGCCACGGCCTCAGACATAAACCAGGTTGCAAAACGGTTTTGCAATTCGCCTGGTGAATGAATGTGCAGGATGAACAGCATCATGATCACCGAACTGACCAGCGGGCAGAAAACCACGGCAATCAGCAAAAACTTCACCCAGGAACCGAGACCGGAAAGCGGATCCCGCTGTGGCAACATCCGGCGCAACAATACTGCACACAAAGACGCTTCAATCAGGTTGTTGAGCAGATAAGGAAAATAGCGCGGGAACGGCGTGCCCATGACTGCATGGGCGGCGGCAATGCCCAGAGACGCGGCGCAAAGCAACGTCAGCCACTGGCGATAAGGGTGATGAAAAAGGACCGGGATAAGCAACGCAGTGGGCAGCCATAAACCCGCCAGGCTCGACTGTCTCTGAATAACGTTCATGCACGCAAGCGCCAGCAGGCAGATAGCAATACCTAAAAGCAGGGGGGCTTTCCAGTCTGCCCTGTGAACTATGAGAGAAGGTGGTTGGCTTCTTTCCACGATGAAAACCCTTTTCTGACCGGCGGCGAATGACAAACAAATGCGGTAATAGCTGTTGTTCTATTTTTTACTCGTCGCGGCAGTGTGGGGATCGCGCGGCGGCATGTAATCAGTATCGGAAAATCAGAATGAATTATTAATATAAATTCTACATTACGGTGTAATAGATAACGAATATTCCGGCCCGAAAGCCGGAAAGTGTGCGTCAAAGCAAGAAAATAGTGGCAAGGCCCAGGAAGATAAAGAAACCGCCGGTGTCAGTCAGCGCGGTGATCATCACGCTGGAACCCACGGCAGGGTCACGGCCAAGGCGAACCATGGTCAGAGGAATAACCACGCCCATCAGCGCGGCCAGCAGGAGATTCAGCACCATCGCCAGCGTCATCACAGCGCCCATCTGCCAGTCGCTGTACAGCAGCCACGTCACCACGCCCATCAGCCCGCCCCAAACCAGGCCGTTGATCAGCGCTACACCCAACTCCCTGAACATCAGAAATCTTAGGTTACCGAGCTGAACATGGTGTAGCGCCAGCCCGCGGACAATCATCGTGATGGTTTGATTGCCGGTATTACCGCCGATCCCGGCGACAATCGGCATCAGCGCGGCAAGGGCCACAAGTTGTGAAATAGTATGTTCAAACAGGCCGATAACGCGCGAGGCGACAAACGCCGTACACAAATTGATAGCCAGCCAGGCCCAGCGGTTTCGTACGGCCTTTCTGACCGGAGAAAACACATCTTCTTCCGGGCTCAGGCCGCCCATCCGGCGCAGATTGCTGTCGGTGTCGTTATTCACGAAATCAACAATCTCTTCCACCGCCAGACGTCCCATCAGTTTGCCTTTTTTATCCACCACCGGGGCGGTAATCAGGTCATAACGTTCAAACGCGCTGGCCGCGTCTTCGGCCTTATCTTCCGGCTCAAAACTGGTGAAGTCGGTGATCATGACGTCAGAAACCGGCGTATGCGGCGGGTTCAGTAAAATTGTGGTCAGCGGGAGTTCGCCGAGCAGCGTATTTTTCCGGTCGGTAATGAATAACTTATCGGTCGCTTGCGGAATGGTTTTACGCAGACGAAGAAAGCGCTGCACGGTGCCCAGCGTGACATCCGGGCGAACGCTCAGCAGCTCGAAATCCATGATACGGCCCACGCATTCCTTGCTGAACTTCATGACTTCGCGGACTTTATCGCGCTGGCGCGGGTCGAGCGACGTCAGAACCCGGCCAATCAGGTCACGCGGAAGGTATTCGGCGAGATACACCTGATCGTCCACGTCGAGCAGCGACATGGTTTTGAGCAGGTCTTTATCGCTCATCTCTTCAATCAGGCTGTCCCAGACGGTTTCTGAAACTTCGACCAGCGCTTTACCGCGCGCCGACGGCTCAACCAGGCTCCACAACGCCAGACGTTCACGGATAGGTAATGCTTCCAGCACGTCGGCGACGTCCGCCGCATGCAGTTTTTGTACGCGCGCGCTGAGTTCGGCGGTGTTATCCATCAGCGTGGCACGCGTTGCGTCATCCACATCCAGGTCTTCGCCCAGAATGCTCTCAGCCAGATTGTCGGTATTCAGAAGGAGATCGAGGATCCTGCTGCGGCTTTCCGCCAGCTTTTGGCCGTAATTCTTAGGTTTTTCGGCAGACATTCGAGATCCTTATTCCTTGAAGTAACGGCAACTTTTCAGCGTGCCGGTACATGTTTTTTCGGGGGTCTGATCTCGTCGGGTTTCGGTTGGCGTTTCGGACTGTTTTTGGTTCTGATGATGCGTATACGCGCCGATAGCTGAGTAGACGAGACGGCCGAACAAAATAATGAAACTTATCGATAAAACGATTTTCGTCATCTTGATGTTGGATTTTCGAGACATAATTAAGATCGCTTAAGTGGTTCCTGGCTCCGGTAGCGGGAAAGAAAGAGGATAAATAATAATATTTACAATATATAACAGAACTAAACGGGCAACCAGATAATCAAAAAAAGCGCAAAAATGGCGATTTGACCTCCGGTGAAAGCCTCACTGCATAGAATTTTTCTCTTTGTTTCATGATTCTAATCCAAATAAGATTTTTCACTTCGTTCATCGCGTGATTAATTTGTTTTGGATGATTTTTAGTGAAAATCGTAAAGATTCTGTTTAATGATCTGCATCAAAGGATTTAAGATAAGTCGCATTAGAATCCAGCCATAATTTAAATATCTGCGACCAGGCTTTCGTCAGCTGTATTCTTTTCTTCCGCATTTTTTCTGTGAAATGACATTTTTACAATGATAACGGAGAGCGGAGCTGTCGCCACTGCTGCCGGATTGCCTGACGTCCGTGACATCCTAAATCACTCACCGCTGCATGAACCTCATGCGCAAACGTAGATGGACTTGATGCGTAAAAATTTCTCCTGGCATGACCTGCGCCACAAATGGTGGGGACTTCCCGTTATTTGCGCGCTGGTATTGATTCCAGTGACGTCATGGCTTTCGCCGATCATTATGCTGCCGGAAGGCCGGACGTATCTGATCTACATGCCGCTGGCAACGTGCGTTGCCTTATTGATGGTATTTGACTGGGCGGCTTTCCCGGGCATTGTCCTCACGCTTTTCCTGCGTTATTACCTGCGTGTCGGTTTTGACATGAGCGTGCTGATGACGGTGATTTATTTCACGTCACTGTTTCTCGCATGGCTGGGTTATCGCTGGCAGGCCGGGAACCGCTGGTCGGCTCCGTTGGGATTAATGACGCTGGCGAAAGTTCGTGTTGGCTGGCTGCTGATTTTTCTGACGTTCTTTTTTATGATCGTCTTGCAGATTGTCGTGGAAAGCGGGCTTTTACCCGGTTATCTGGGCATGGCGACCGCAGAGTTTGTCACCCTCAGAACGCTGGTCAATTTGCAGGCAATGATTTTAGGGATCTTGCTTAACTCTCACGTTATTTATCTGGTTATCCGCCTGATCCGTCAGCCACGTTATTTCCGCGTGTTGCGCATGATGTTGAGAAAACAGCGTGCGCCGGGCGTGAAACGTCTCGAAGTGCTGCTGTGGTTTGTTGTGCTGACCTTCATGGTGACGTTGCTGTGCATTCCGGGGCTCAGCGAGCCGTTTACCAAGATTTTGCTCAGCGACTATACGCTGACACTGCTTTTCCCGGTGCTGCTGTTCGGCGCGCTGCGTTATGGCTATTACTTCATCAGCATCGTCTGGACGGTTACGCTTACCGTCTTATTCAATAACTATCAGGGTTTTATCTCTGAACACGGGTTTACACATAATCTGGTCTTTGTTTCTGCGCTCATGCTGGTTTATACCGTGACGCTGTTACTCATGTCGGTGCTTTCTTCCCGTCAGCGTCTGCTGATGAAAAAATTCAGCGCCGCGGCGTTGCAGGATCCGGTCTTTGGCCTGCCCAACCTGCGCGCGTTTAACCGTGATCTGGCCCGTCATCCGCGCTCAATGTTGTGCTTCATCCGCGTTTCGGACATGGATGTGCTGAGCCGCAACTACGGCATGCAGTTGCGTATCCAGTTTAAACAGCAACTGGCGCTGGGGCTGAATCCTTATTTGCAGGACGGTGAGCGGGTTTACCACCTGCCGGGATATGATTTGGTTCTGCGTTTAAACTGCGAAGACGCCGATAAAAAGCTTCAGTATTTGCATGATTATCTGGAAGATTTCCGGCTGATCTGGAACGGTCTGCCGCTGCATCCGAACATCGGCTTATCCTATTGCACAGTCTATTCCCCGGTTGAGCATTTGCCGATTTTGCTCGGCGAACTCAGTGGTATTGCGGAAGTTTCCCTGACCACCGGTCAGCCAGAATCCAATAAAAGCGACCACAGTCAGGTTCAGCTGGAGATTAAAGAGAAAGTCGACATGCTGCATAAAATCCAGCGTGCCCTTGATGACGACCGCTTTGTGCTGATGGCGCAGCCGATACTGGGCGTGCGCGGCGACAGTTATCATGAGATTCTGCTGCGCCTGTTTGATGGTGAACAGGAATCACTGGTGACGCCGGATAAATTCCTGCCGGTGGTGCATGAGTTCGGTCTTTCTTATCAGATGGATATGTGGGTTCTGCGGCACACGCTGATGTTTATTCATCAGAACCGCGTGCGTCTTCCCAGCCTGCGTTTTGCCGTGAACTTTACACCATCCACGCTGTGCCGCCCGACGTTTACCCGCGATTTTAAAACGCTGATGCTGGAATTTGAGATCGAACCGTTCCAGATCGTTTTAGAAGTTACGGAATCGCATCTACTTCAAAACATGAAGTATGCGGATTATGCGATGCGTGAACTGCGCTCTTATGGCTGCCGGATTGCGATTGACGACTTCGGCACCGGTTACGCCAGTTATGGCCGCCTCAAGGCGATTCAGGCTGATATTTTGAAGATTGACGGCAGTTTTGTGCGCAACATGCTGACTGATCCGCTGGACGGATACATTGTGCAGTCAATTTGTCAGGTGGCGCGCATGAAACATCTGTCGATTGTGGCGGAATACGTGGAAACCGAAGAGCAGAAAGCGGCACTTCACGCACTGGGCGTGGATTATATGCAGGGGTATCTGGTGGGCAAGCCTCTGCCGCTGGCCTCGCTGCTGGAATTTCAAAAAAACTGATTTATCAGTACGCTGAAAAGTTAAAAGCCCTCTGAGCATAAAATGCCAGAGGGCTTTTTTATTGTCCGGATTTATTTGTCAGAAGGCTCAGCGTCTTCTTCTTCGAGCATCAGTTTCCAGCCCGTGACATCGTTCCAGTAGCTTTGTTCGCGTTCGAAATCGAGCTGAACCAGGTTATTCTGGGCCAGATATCCCGCCGGGAAACGCAGCGTCCAGTGATTATCATCGGTCGATAACCGCAGGGATTCCGGCGTGGTTGTCGACTGGCGCTGGTTGTTGAGCAACGCGCCCAGACGCAGCAGCTGAATCAGCGGAATATAATGCTTCTTCTTAAACAAATTCAGGCGCGGCAGTTCTTCGAGCTTGATGGCTTTGCGGTGAAAACGCACCAGCGTCGCCAGCAGCGTTTGCTGTTCCTGATTAAAGCCCGGCAAGTTGGTATTTTGCAGGATATAAGAAGAATGCTTGTGCATGCCGGTGTGGTTGATGCTCAGGCCGACTTCATGCAGCATGGCGCTGAATTTCAGCAGAGATTCGAGCTGCGGCTGTACCAGTTTGGTATTTTGCGCCAGCCATTGGGCATACAACTGTTCGGTCGTTTCCAGCACGCGGCGCGCCTGTTCCCGGTCGATATTGTAATGCTCGGCCAGGCTTTTCGCCGTGCGGGTGCGGATATCCTGATGACGGAACCGGCCTTCCATTTCATACAACACGCCTTCACGCAGCGCGCCGTCGGAAAGGCGTAATTCTTTCACCGCCAGCGCATCAAACACGCCGCGCAGAATCGCCAGGCCGGGAACGAATACCGACTGACGATCTTCTGATAAGCCCGGCAACTCCAGCGCACTGAAATTCTTAAAGTTCAGCACGGCTTCGGTCAGCATTTCCAGCCGTTCAGGGGTAATCAGACCGTCTTTTTCACCCATTTCGACCAGCACTTCATGGGCGGCTTTGATACTGCCTGAGGCACCCAGCGCATACTGCCAGCCTTGCAGACGATACTGCCACGCCAGTGTTTCGAGTTTCTGTGCGGCGGCGAGTTGTGCGCGTTTGAAATTGCTGCGGCTGATTTCACCGTCGGGGAAAAACATCTGCGCAAAACTGACGCAGCCCATGCGGCGGCTTTCGGCCAGTAGCGGCTCGAAATCTTCGCCGATGACCAGTTCAGTCGAACCGCCGCCAATGTCGACCACCAGCTTGCGGCCTTTTTCAGGTTGCGTGTGTTCAACGCCCATAAAAATCAGACGTGCTTCTTCCTGACCGGAAATAATTTCTATCGGATACGGGATTACTTCGGCGGCGCGCTTGAGGAATTCCTCAGCGTTCACCGCCTGACGCAGCGTATGGGTTCCAACGATAGTGACGTTATTTTCCGGAAAACCCTGCAGGCGTTCAGCAAATAAAGCCAGGCAATCCAGCCCGCGTTGAATGGCTTCTTCACTGAGCACATTTTTATTGTTGAGGCCATCGGCCAGGTGAACGCGCTGTTTCAGGCGTCCCAGCACCTGCAATGCGTCGTTAACGACGCGGGCGATCACCATATGGAAACTGTTCGATCCGAGGTCGATCGCAGCAATTTCCTGTGGCTTGGCATTCAATGGGCTGCTGCTTTTAAGGGGCATAGTTGTGTAACGCTCCAGGGGTTCAGGCTTGCTGACTTTGTTGTTCCAGATCTTTGAGATATTCGTAAATCGCCAGTTGTGCGCGCACTTTGCGACGATTTCCGCGTGGAACATACCGGTTGCTCAGTTCTTTATCAATCACTCTGGCTTTTACCGTGTCGCTGAACAGCAGTTCGAGAATGTCCAGAACGCGCTGTTTCAGGCGCGGATCGAGCAGGGCGACAGCCACTTCAATGCGGTAATCAATATTTCGGGTCATCCAGTCAGCGGAAGACAGGAAGACTTTGGTATCGCCGCCATTTTCAAAGACATAAACGCGATCGTGTTCAAGATAGCGGTCGATGATACTGGTGACCTGAATGTTTTCGCTGAAGCCGGGTAAGTTGGGCACCAGTGAACACATGCCGCGGATCAGCAGGCGGATTTTGACGCCCACATTCGACGCGACGTACAGACGATCAATCAGCCCTTTGTCCACCAGATTGTTGATCTTCAGCGTAATGCCGCCGGTTCCGCCAGCCTGCACGTTGGCGATCTCTTTGTCGATCAGGCGGTAAAGCATGTCGCGCGAGTTTTGCGGCGACACCATCAGATGTTCGAAAGAAACCGGGCGGTAAGGGTTTTCAATAAAGTTGAAGACGCGACGGACTTCGTTGGTGATACGCGCATCAGCGGTCAGCAGCGAATAGTCGGTATAAAGCCGCGCGGTTTTCTCGTTAAAGTTACCGGTCCCAATATGAGCATAGCGGACAATTTCATCGCCTTCGCGGCGCGAGATAAGAAAGAGTTTTGCGTGAATTTTCAGACCCGGCGCAGAGAAAATAACGTGTACACCGGCTTCAGTCAGACGTTTCGCCCAGTGAATGTTAGCTTCTTCATCGAAACGCGCCTGTAACTCAACAACAACCGTCACTTTCTTGCCGTTATGCGCGGCGTGGATCATCGATTCAATAATGCGTGAGTCTTTAGCCACGCGGTAAATATTGATTTTTATCGATAAAACGTTGGGATCAAACGACGCCTGGCGCAACAGTTCGAGAACGTGCTCAAACGTGTGGTACGGGTAATATAGCAACACGTCCTGTTCACGAATGGCGGCAAAGCCGTTACGAAATTTATCGAACCACAAATGACGCAGACGTGGCAGAGGGCGGTTGACCAGATTGGCTTTGCCGACGTTCGGGAAACCAATGAAATCTTTAAAGTTGTGGTAACGGCCACCGGCAATTACAGAATCGTAGTTGGAAATACCGAGCTTGCCGCGCAGCAATTCCACCATTTCATCCGGCATGTCGCGCTGATAGACAAAACGCACCGGCTCAGCGGTCAGACGCTGTTTCAGGCTCGATGACATGAGTTCCAGCAGGCTGGATTCCATTTCTGTGACCAGATCGTATTCGGCGTCGCGGGTCATTTTCATCGAATAGGCATTCAGCGCATCGTAATCGAAGAAGCCTTTGAAAATGTCGTCGAGGCAATAACGCAGAATGTTATCCAGCAGGATCATCGGCTTGCGGCGGCGCGGCGCTTCCGGTGGCAGGTTAACGAAACGCGGAACTTTATCGGACGGGATTTCCAGCAGGGCGTAGTGAATCTCTTCGCCGCGGATAATTTCTACCGCCAGATAGGTGTAATCGTCTTTGAGGAATTGCACCAGATTGGTGTCGTGATTAATGAGGATCGGCGTAATGTGCTGGCGCAGCTGATGTTTGAAATACTGACGCAACCAGGCTTGCTGGTTTTCCGACACCTGACGCTCGTTAATCAGGAAAATTTGATTACGTGCCATTTCCAGCAGTAAATCGTTGTAGAGACTGTCAAATTCCTGATCAATGCGAAGCACTTTTGCCTGAATTTTTTTCAGCAAATGACGGGACGCGCCAAGAAAACCCTGTTCCTCACTGATGAGGATCCGCCGTTTTAAATCAGCAAAGCGGACTTTATAAAACTCATCCAGATTATTGGAGTAAATCCCTAAAAAACGCATCCTTTCGATCAGGGGATTACTTTTGTCTGCCGCTTCCTGCAACACGCGCTCATTGAAGGACAGCCAGCTTAGTTCTTTCTCGATATAAAGCTTTTCCTGACCCATTTTCACTCCGTTCATTTGGCTTACAACCTGGCCCATACAGGCAAATCGCCTGAAAAACACCGCAATTTAGCTCAACGTGATCTTCATGTTACCCGTCTGTTTCAAAGCCGGGCGCAACAGGAAGCCTTTTGTGAGAGGGCCTAGTGTCTACTACCAATATTGCGAAAGATTGACAGGAAAGTCCAACACTACAGGGGATGAATTAAGGAGAGCTTATGCAGGGGGAATAAATGAGGATTAAAAGCGGGAAAAGTCTTACCGGTGAAGGCGTTGTCGCCCTCACCGGTAAGGTATTTATGCGAAATCAGACGTCGCTGGCACCAATAAGAGATTCAGGTTTGACCTGAACAGGCTTAGTTTTATATTTCGCCAGGAACTGAGGCTGGAAAATACACATGCGGATGGCGCTGCGATATTCGCCGTTCACAAAGAATTCCTGCTTCAGTTCGCCTTCAAGTTCAAATCCGAGTTTGCTGTAAATATGAATCGCCTTTTTATTTTCTTTGTCGACGATTAAATACAGCTTATAGAGGTTCAGAACGGAGAAGGCATAATCCATGGCCAGACGGACGGCATCACCGGCAAAGCCTTTACCCTGATGCTGCGGGTCGATGATTATCTGAAATTCCGCGCGGCGGTGAATATGATTAATTTCGACCAGTTCGACTAATCCGACCGGCCCGCCCTGGAATTCAATAATAAAGCGACGCTCGCTTTGGTTATGAATATGTTTGTTATAGAGATCTGTCAGTTCGACGAACGCCTCGTAAGGCTCTTCAAACCAGTAACGCATGATGCTGGCGTTATTATCAAGACGGTGAACAAACGACAGGTCATCCTTTTCCAGTGGACGTAATCTGACGCTGTTATTGCTAAACATGGGGTGTTCCTCAAAAAATCAAAAAGCCGTTTTACCTGAGGTAACCTTCGTGAATATGAGATCTGAAACAACCGTGTTTCAGATGAAGGTCGGCGCACAAACGACGTTTAAACGTGCGCCGGGATGGGCATTATATCGGGTGAAATGTAAACAAGTGTCAAATGACAGAAAATAAAAAACCGGCACGGGGCCGGTTTATAGTGAAATCATCGCGCTTAAGCAGATTAATCCGCCGCGTAACCCTGTTCAGGCAGTGGATTATTATCCAGTAGCGCCTTTCCATTTTGCAAGGACAAACGTCCTTCAACAAACCAGCTGACCACCAGCGGATAAATGCTGTGTTCCTGCGTTTGCACACGCGCCACCAGCTCTTCTTCAGTGTCTTCGGTAAACACCGGGACTTTCGCCTGCAATATGACAGGGCCACCATCGAGCTGCTCAGTGACAAAATGCACCGATGTGCCGTGCTCGGTATCCTGATTTTCAATCGCCTGGCGGTGAGTATGAAGACCCGGATATTTCGGCAACAGGGAAGGGTGGATGTTGATCATCCGTCCGGCAAAGCGCTGAACGAATTCTGCGGTGAGGATACGCATATACCCGGCGAGTACCACCAGATCAGGCCGGAATGTGTCGATGGCATCGGCCAGTGCGACATCAAACGCGGCGCGATCTTCGTAGGCTTTGACATCCAGCGCATGCGCAGGAATGTGGGCAGAACGGGCTCTTTCAAGCCCGTAAGCGGCGGATTTGTTGCTGAAAACAGCGCAGATTTCTGCGTTGATCCTTCCCTGCTGGCAGGCATCGATCAGGGCCTGTAAATTGCTTCCCTCGCCTGATACCAGAACCACAATCCTTTTCATTTCTATACCTGTCTTCAGTGAGTTGAATTACTGGATGACAACACGTTCAGCGGAGTCAGAGGCTTTAATGTAGCCAATTTTCCACGCTTTTTCGCCATTATCGTTCAGTAAAGCAATCGCCTGTTCAGCCAGCTCAGCCGGAAGTGCAACCAGCATGCCAACGCCACAGTTGAAGGTACGGTACATTTCGTGACGGCTGACGTTGCCGGCGGTTTGCAGCCATGTAAAGACATCCGGCCACTGCCAGCTTGATTCATCAATGATGACCTGAGTATTTTCAGGAAGAACGCGCGGAATATTTTCCCAGAAGCCGCCGCCGGTCAGGTGGACGATACCGTGCACCTCGACGTTTTCGATCAGATTCAGGATCGATTTCACGTAAATTTTGGTCGGTGCCAGCAGATGGTCGGCCAGCGATTTGCCTGCCAGAACGGTGGTTTCCGGATTGGTTTTGCTGACTTCCAGAATTTTGCGCACCAGCGAGTAGCCGTTGGAGTGCGGGCCACTCGCGGCCAGGCCGATCAGCACGTCGCCGTCAGCCACTTTGCTGCCGTCGATAATTTCTGATTTTTCCACCACGCCGACGCAGAAGCCCGCGACGTCGTAATCTTCGCCGTGGTACATCCCCGGCATTTCAGCGGTTTCGCCGCCAACTAACGCACAGCCGGACTGTTTACAGCCTTCTGCAATACCGGTGATCACGCTGGCGGCAGTGTCGACATCCAGTTTGCCGGTGGCGTAGTAATCGAGGAAGAACAGCGGTTCAGCGCCCTGAACGATCAAATCGTTGACGCACATCGCGACCAGGTCGATACCGATGGTATCGTGGCGTTTTAAATCCATCGCCAGACGCAGCTTGGTGCCAACGCCGTCGGTACCCGAAACCAGCACGGGTTCACGATATTTTTGCGGCAGCGCGCAGAGAGCACCAAAACCGCCCAATCCACCCATAACTTCCGGGCGACGGGTCTGTTTTACTACACCTTTAATGCGGTCTACCAATGCGTTACCGGCATCGATATCTACGCCTGCGTCTTTATAGCTGAGAGAGGTTTTGTCGGTCACTGCGAAGTCCCCACGGCGGTTTGGGTTGGTGGTTGAAAAATAATGCGCGGCAATTCTAACAGTGGAAGCAAACGTTTGCGAGCGCCTTATTGACTGTGTCTATCTATACTGATTTTAGAAGCCAATTAGAGAGCTTATCCAAAGTCACTCTGATTGCAGCAAGGCGGCAAACGCACGAATCCCGATGAGCTGACATGAGTCAGTGATTCGGGTGAGAAAGTGCAGCCAACACCGCAGCAGTTAGACTGACGAAGGATATGTTGATCCGGATCAGGCAATTGGCAGTGGCGTTCAAAAAAAATGGCGTTATAATCTCGCGATTTTTTT
The DNA here is from genome assembly GCF_017655185.1 of Rahnella sp. ChDrAdgB13. Lineage (NCBI taxonomy): Bacteria > Pseudomonadati > Pseudomonadota > Gammaproteobacteria > Enterobacterales > Yersiniaceae > Rahnella > Rahnella sp. ChDrAdgB13. The sequence continues at coordinate 189,169 of NZ_JAEMGT010000001.1, forward strand.
TTGCAGCCCAACCACCTTAGGAGAATAAACAATGAAGATCGTCGAGGTGAAACACCCGCTGGTGAAACACAAGCTGGGCCTGATGCGTGAAAATGACATCAGCACGAAACGTTTTCGCGAACTGGCTTCTGAGGTGGGTAGTCTTCTGACGTATGAAGCGACTGCCGATTTAGAAACTGAAAAAGTGACTATCGAAGGCTGGTGTGGTCCGGTTGAAATCGACCAGATCAAGGGCAAGAAAATTACCGTTGTGCCAATTCTGCGTGCCGGTCTGGGCATGATGGAAGGCGTACTGGAACACGTCCCGAGCGCGCGTATCAGCGTGGTGGGTGTGTACCGTGATGAAGAAACCCTGAAGCCTGTGCCGTATTTCCAGAAGCTGGTTTCTAACATCGAAGAACGTCTGGCGCTGGTGGTTGACCCGATGCTGGCAACCGGCGGTTCCATGATCGCAACCATCGACCTGCTGAAAAAAGCGGGCTGCCAGAGCATTAAAGTTCTGGTGCTGGTGGCGGCACCGGAAGGGATCGCCGCTCTCGAAGCTGCGCACCCGGACGTCGAGCTCTACACGGCCTCGGTGGATCAGGGACTCAACGAAAAGGGCTACATCATGCCGGGGCTCGGCGATGCGGGCGACAAGATATTTGGTACGAAGTAAGCGTTAAGCCGACTCATGAGTCGGCTTTTTTTTGGTTTTTAAAACACATAACACAACACCACACTTTAAGAGGATCACATCCATGACCCGTCGTGTCATCGGGGTAAGTGAGCGTCCGCCTTTACTGCAGACAATCCCCCTGAGTTTCCAGCATCTGTTTGCCATGTTTGGTGCCACCGTTCTGGTTCCCATTCTGTTCAAAATTAACCCGGCAACGGTGCTGCTGTTCAATGGCATAGGGACTTTGCTGTATTTATTTGTCTGTAAAGGGAAAATACCGGCGTATCTGGGTTCAAGCTTCGCGTTCATTTCACCGGTGCTGTTGCTGTTGCCGATGGGGTATGAAGTGGCGCTGGGCGGATTTATTGCCTGCGGTTTACTGTTCTGCCTGGTGGCGCTGATTGTTAAGAGAGCCGGGATTGGCTGGATTAACGTGATGTTCCCGCCCGCAGCGATGGGCGCAATCGTTGCCGTCATCGGGCTGGAGCTGGCCGGTGTGGCTGCCAATATGGCCGGTTTGCTGCCGGCTGACGGCGTACCGGTGGATTCCAAAACGATCATCATCTCTCTGGTGACGCTGTCGGTGACGATCCTTGGTTCCGTGCTCTTTCGCGGTTTCCTGGCGATTATCCCGATCCTCATCGGCGTGCTGGTAGGTTATGCGCTGTCCTTCTTTATGGGCGTTGTGGATGTTTCTGCGATTGAAAACGCGCACTGGTTTGCTCTGCCAACTTTCTATACACCGCGTTTCGAATGGGTAGCGATCCTGACCATTTTGCCTGCGGCGCTGGTGGTTATTGCCGAGCATGTCGGGCATTTAGTCGTGACGGCGAACATCGTGAAAAAAGATTTGCTGCGTGATCCGGGCCTGCACCGTTCGATGCTGGCTAACGGCCTTTCTACCGTGTTGTCCGGTTTCTTCGGTTCTACTCCCAATACCACATACGGCGAAAATATCGGCGTGATGGCGATCACCAAGGTTTACAGCACCTGGGTGATTGGTGGTGCGGCGATTCTGGCGATCCTGCTTTCCTGCATCGGGAAACTGGCGGCGGCAATTCAGGCCGTTCCGGTTCCGGTAATGGGCGGCGTTTCCTTGCTGTTGTATGGCGTGATTGGCGCATCCGGTATCCGCGTACTGATTGAATCTAAAGTCGATTACAACAAGGCACAGAACCTGATCCTGACTGCGGTGATCCTCATCATCGGCGTCAGCGGCGCGAAGATCCACATCGGTGCGGCGGAGCTGAAAGGCATGGCGCTGGCCACGATCGTGGGTATCTTCCTGAGTCTGTTGTTCAAAGTGATCGAGATTTTCCGCGGCGAAGAACAGATCATTGATATCGATGACGAGAGGGAAAATCCGCCAGTCTGAGGGGGATCATTTCTGACCGGTTTGCCAGCGCGCAACCGGTCAGGTGCTCGGATCGCAAGCGGTTGCACCGGGCACAGTTCATTTCACCGCGGATCCTTGCTAGAATTCGGCAGTTCCTTTTATTGACGTGACAACATCTGCGGTCTTCATACCGCTTTGGTTGAGGTGCTTCTGAATACGCCGGCACAGCTTTCCCTGCCACTTTATCTGCCCGATGATGAGACTTTTGCCAGTTTTCATCCGGGGGAAAACTCTTCTCTGCTTTCTGCGATTCAGACCGCATTGCATCAGGAACACGGCACGTATATCTATTTTTGGTCCCGCGAAGGCGGTGGCCGCAGCCATCTTTTACACGCAGCCTGCGCCGAATTATCGCAACGCGGTGAAGCCGTGGGTTATGTGCCTTTAGACAAGCGCGCTTATTTCGTCCCTGAAGTGCTGGACGGCATGGAGCATCTGGCGCTGGTTTGTATTGATAACATCGAAGGGATTGCCGGAGATGATGAATGGGAAGCGGCCGTTTTCCATCTTTATAACCGCATTCTCGAAACCGGTCGCACGCGCCTGTTTATTACCGGCGATCGTCCTCCGCGTCAGCTGAATCTCAGCCTGCCGGATCTCGCTTCCCGTCTCGACTGGGGGCAAATCTACAAACTCCAGCCGCTTTCCGATGATGAAAAACTTCAGGCATTACAGTTGCGCGCCAAGCTGCGCGGTTTTGAATTGCCGGAAGACGTGGGGCGTTTCCTGTTAAAACGCCTGGATCGCGAAATGCGGACATTGTTCATGACGTTGGATCAGCTCGATCGCGCGTCCATCACGGCGCAGCGGAAACTCACGATCCCGTTTGTGAAAGAAATTCTGGGGCTGTAAATCAGGGTTGTAAATCGGAGAAGTTCCGGGTTCGTGTGGCGAACCCGAATTTGACGCGGGGAATTACAAAATCTCTTTCACCTGTTCCGGTGGCCGGCCTAAACGCGCTTTGCCGTTGGCGATCACAATCGGACGTTCAATCAGTTTCGGGTTTTCCACCATCGCCTGCAAAAGCTGAGCTTCACTCAGGTTTTTATCGGCCAGATTCAATGTTTTATAAATTTCCTCGCCTTTACGGATTAATTCCCGCGCAGAGCTGAATCCCAGCTTTTTCAGCAAACCTTGCAACGTTTTGACAGACGGAGGTGTGTCCAGATACAGGATCACTTCCGGTGTAATACCTTCATCTTCCAGCAGTTTCAACGTTTCGCGGCTCTTTGAGCAGCGCGGATTGTGATAAATCGCAACTTCATCTGACATAACTTTCTCCCTGATAGATTCAGACATCAGCCTTTCTGATACTGGCGGAAACGCCCCTGTAACTGGCGGAGCTGATCAATACGTGCGTCGTAGCGGGCCTGCTCGAGGCTGCCTAATTTCTGCAATGCACTGGCATTACTCAGCATTTCAATCGCCTGATCCAGGCGCCCGACCAGCGCCATACTTTCAGCGCGCGCGGCCAGTTCCTGCGCACGCAAGCCTTGCGCGGCAGCAGCCTGAGACAATAAATCCCAGCCGTTCGGGTCGCCCGGATAATTGAACGTATAACGGTTAAGGATTTTCATGGCGTTGGCCGGTTTCGCACCTTCCAGATAGGCGTTTGCCAGGTTCAGCTGCAAAACAGGGTTGGAACTGGTCGCCGCACCGGCCTGCTCCAGACGGGCGATCGCCTGTGGAGCGCGTTTGCTGTCGATGTCATTATCGGTGGACAAATCGAGCAACCATTCGTTGCCCGGATAGGTCGTCAGCAGCGGCTCAAGAATGGCGCGCGCCTGATCGAATTTTTTCGCTTTATAGAACAGCAATGCGTGGCCATATTTCGCCGCCAGCTGCTCGCGGACATTGCCGTTACTCAGCTTTTGCAGATAGTCATCGGAAAGCGGATAGCTTTCTGAGCCGTACATCCCGAGAATACGCACCTTCGCCATCACGTAGTCCTGTGACGACTGGACAAACAGGTGCGGCATCTGGTTGGCGCGGTTACGGATATCGGCCAGACGGCTGTCCGGCAACGGGTGCGTCAGCAACATTTCCGGCGGACGCGTCGAATAACTGGCCTGATCGGCAAGCTTTTGCAGGAATGCAGGCATGGCCTGCGGATCAAAGCCGGAACGCTGCAACACCTGGATCCCGATGCGGTCGGCTTCCTGTTCGTTGGCCTGCGTGAAGCTGATCATCCCCTGCGCGGTTCCGGCCAGCGTGCCGGTCAGCGCCGCCATGCCCATTTGCGGGCTGGCCATTGCCAGAAGAATCGAACCGAGTGCGCCAACCCACGTCAGCGGCGCGTTACGCTGCTGATCTTCCATCGCACGCGCCAGATGGCGTTGCGTGACGTGAGAAATTTCGTGCGCCATCACCGAAGCCAGCTGGCTTTCGTTATCGGTATACCGGAACAGCGAGGAGTGAAGCACCACGTTGCCGCCGAAGAAGGCAAAGGCGTTCAGCTCATCGTTATTGACGATAAAGAAATGGAAAGGCGTGCGGACGGAATACGCGTGGGCGACCAGACGTTGGCCGAGCGCATTAATGTATTGATTCAGCAGCGGATCGTTAATCAGCGGCGTACTGGCGCGCATCTGACGGACGTAAAAATCGCCCATCTGCAGTTCCTGATTAATACTGAGCGTCCCGCCTGCGGTGGTGCCGATGTCGGGAAGCTGATCGCTCGACACGGGCGCTGACGGTGAACGGGTATTTTGGGATGAAGAACCAACGGGCGTCGACCAGAATGAACTGTCGTCGGCTCCTGCGGGGAGGACTGTGCCAGTGAACAGGCTGCCCAGGCACAGGGCGATCACCGTTTTTTTCAACCGCATTACCATAAACATTTGCTTCCCAATAAGTTAACCGCGATGCCGATAAGCATTAAGAGCCTTTCATCCATGAACTGTTGGTCACACCATTATTTTGTGACGCTTTTCTTTGCGCCGGTCTCTATAGTAGCTATCCTCGTGAGAGTTTAAAACACTCCGCAGCTACAGTTGTGTGACAACGAGATTTGAAGATAGTTACTTGTGTCTGAGCGCGCAGGGAACGAACAGCGCAAACCCGTCAGACCCGGAATTTACAGGAGTGTTCTCACGATGTTGGACATGTTATTGCAATGGTATCGCCGCCGCTTTACTGACCCGCAGGCCATCGCGCTGCTGGCTATTCTGGTGGCGGGTTTTTGTATTCTTTATTTTCTCAACGGCATTCTGGCACCGCTTTTAGTGGCGATTGTGCTGGCGTATTTACTGGAATGGCCGACGGTACGGCTGCAACACGTCGGGCTGTCGCGCACGCTGGCGGTCAGCGTGGTGCTGATTATATTTGCCGGGATTTTACTGCTCGGCATGTTTGTGGTGGCGCCGGTGACGTGGCAGCAGGGCGTCAATTTGCTGGCCGATTTGCCAAGTATGCTTAACCGTTTCTATGATTTTGCCGCCACATTGCCTAAACGTTATCCGGCGCTGGTGGATGCGGGCATCATCGATATGATGGCCGAAAACCTGCGCAGCAAGCTGTCAGGGCTAGGCGAATCCGTAGTGAAATATTCACTGGCGTCGCTGGTCGGTTTACTGACGCTGGCGATCTACCTGATTCTGGTGCCGATGATGGTGTTCTTTTTGCTCAAGGATAAAGAGCAGATGCTGAACGCTGTGCGCCGTATTTTGCCCCGCGACCGCGGTCTGGCAGGGCAAGTGTGGGCAGAGATGAATCAGCAAATCACCAATTATATCCGCGGAAAAGTGCTGGAAATGATCATCGTGGGTGTGGCGACCTATCTGGTGTTTGTGGTTATGGATTTGCGTTATTCGCTCTTACTTGCTGTGCTGGTGGGCGTATCGGTTCTGATCCCCTACATCGGCGCGATGCTGGTAACCATTCCGGTGGTCATTGTGGCGATGTTCCAGTGGGGTCTTGGCGCGGATTTCTGGACGTTGATTGTGGCGTATCTGGTGGTTCAGGGATTAGACGGCAACGTTATCGTGCCGCTGTTGTTCTCGGAAGCTGTAAATCTGCATCCGCTGGTGATTATTCTTTCGGTGGTGGTATTCGGCGGACTGTGGGGATTCTGGGGTGTGTTCTTTGCGATACCGCTGGCCACACTGGTCAAGGCCGTGGTTCACGTCTGGCCGGATGAATCCCTGAACGAAACCGTCTGAAAGGGCGTTACATGTTGGTTTAGCAGCAATAAAAAAAGCGCGTCTGCGCTTTTTTATTTTCCACTACCGTAAGCCAACTTTGTGATGGTGCGAAGGTTACCGGTTGGCTCAATTGCCGTTGAGGTAAGCCATCACAATGTCGTGGTGGTTGGTAGTTTTGAAGTCGTCGAAGACTTTCTCAACGTTGCCATTCCCGTCGAGCAGGAAGCTGATGCGATGGATGCCGTCGTAGGTTTTCCCCATAAAGGATTTTTCACCCCAGACGCCAAACTGTTCGCAAACCTGATGATCTTCATCGGACAGCAATGTGAAGTTCAGCAGTTCTTTTTCTGCGAAGCGTGACAGTTTTTCTGGCTTATCAGTGCTGATCCCCAGCACTTCAACGCCTGCGCTTTTCAACTGATCCATGTTGTCGCGAAGACCACAAGCCTGCACGGTGCAGCCCGGCGTCATCGCTTTAGGGTAGAAATAGACCAGGACTTTCTGTCCCTGGAAGTCGGCCAGATTAATTTGTTCACCATCTTGATCGGGCAAACTAAATTGCGGCGCAGGGTCACCGGCTTTCAGTGGGCTCATTGTCTTTCTCCGTATCTCTTAGCTGTTACTGCAGTTTATCTTCATTCTCAGAATAACTAACGACGTTAATACTGCCTTGCGCTTTCAGTTCTGTACATAGCTGATGGAACGCTTGCTCAATAATTGCCGGGTCGGTATTGGCGGCACTGTGCGCGGTCATCTGAATAGATAACTGCGCAGGCGTGGTCGCATCGGCCGGACGTGTTTTTGACGCAAGTTCGGCGATATTCATCTGATGTGTATCGAATAAATCAGTAAAACGCTCAATCAGATGAGGGGAGTCTTTAACATCCACTTTTACCCAAACCGTCGCAGGCATCGGCGGGCGTTCATGTGCGCTGGTACGCTTCATCACGATCAATAATTCCAGTTCAGCGCCTTTCTGCGGCAGGGTGGATTCAATCAGCGTGATGGCATTCCAGCTGCCGGAAAGCAGCATAATAAACGTAAATTCATCGCCGAGCATCGCCAGACGGCTGTCTTCGATATTACAGCCGCAACTGCTGACCTGACGGGTGATGGTGTTCACGATACCCGGACGATCGGCACCTAATGCGGTAATAACCAGATAATGTTGTTGTGGCTGCGGCAAATTGTGTCTTCCTGTCGTGCTTGGGAGTATTCCCAAGGTAAACATAAAAAAAACCGCCGGACAAGCGCTTACCGCTCGTTGTTTGCTTGCTTTGCAGTGGTGTCAAAAGTACCATGAGTGACCTGTTTGTGGAGGGGAAGGTCAATGTTTACGGGAAGTATTGTTGCACTGGTTACGCCGATGGACACCAAAGGTGCTGTCGATCGCGCGAGTCTGAAAAAACTGATTGATTATCATGTGTCCAGTGGTACTGCGGCGATCGTTTCCGTTGGCACGACCGGTGAGTCGGCAACGTTAAGCCATGAAGAGCACGGTGACGTGGTTCTTCAGACGCTGGAACTGGCCGATGGGCGCATTCCTGTTATCGCCGGGACCGGGGCAAATGCCACCGCTGAAGCGATTTCTCTTACACAACGCTTTGAAAATAGTGGCGTTATTGGCTGCCTGACAGTCACTCCCTATTACAACCGCCCGACGCAGGAAGGCCTGTATCAGCATTTCAAAGCGATTGCTGAAAACACGTCTCTGCCGCAAATTCTCTATAACGTGCCTTCACGTACCGGCTGCGATATGTTGCCGCCGACCATCGCGCGTTTAGCAAAATTGAAGAATATTGTTGCTGTTAAAGAGGCAACAGGGAACTTAAGTCGTGTTAGTCAGATCCAAGTGCTGGTTGATGATGAAGATTTCATTCTGCTGAGCGGCGATGACGCCAGCGGTCTGGACTTTATGCAACTCGGCGGCAAGGGCGTCATTTCCGTCACTGCCAACGTAGCTGCCCGTGAAATGGCTCAACTGTGTGAGCTGGCGGCCTCCGGTAACTTTGCCGAAGCGCGTCGCCTGAATCAGCGCCTGATGCCGTTGCATCAGCATTTGTTTGTAGAAGCAAACCCAATCCCGGTGAAATGGGCCTGTAAGGCACTGGGTTTGATGGCAACCGATACTCTGCGTCTGCCTATGACGCCGTTAACAGATGCTGCCCGTCCGGTCGTGGAAGAAGCATTAAAAAGCGCCGGTTTGCTGTAACTCTTAGGAAGATTTGATGGCCTCTTTATTTGACAAGAATAGTTTCCAGATGACCCATTTGCAGAAGTCTGCCGTAGCAAAAGTGGTCGGGGTTTCCCTGATTATGTTGCTGGCCGCTTGTTCAAGCGATCAACGTTATAAGCGCCAGGTAAGCGGCGATGAAGCTTATCTGGATGCCCCTGCGCTGCATGATCTGAAAGCGCCAGCGGGCATGATTTTACCGGTTCAGAACGGTACGTATGAAATTCAGGCCGGTTCAATGCAGGGCGCTGTCGGCAAACAACTCGACATTCGTCCGCCGTCCCAGCCGCTGGCCTTACTGAACGGTTCTCAGACCCAGTTCTCTGGCGACAGCAGCACCGTACTGTTGGAAAACACGCCGCAAAACCGCGACCTGTGGAACAGCGTAGTGAAAGCCGTTGAGCAAAATAATTACAAAATTGCTAACCGCGATGATGCTAACCAGACTCTGACCACTGATTTCGTTAACTGGAATCGTGCCGATGAAGACTTCCAGTATCAGGGCCGTTATCAGATCAGCGTGAAACAGCAGAGCTACCAGTTAGCGCTGACCGTGAAAACGCTTGAGCTGAAACAGCAGGATAAGGCGGTCACAACCACAGCTGAAATCCAGCGTTACAACAGCCAGATGATGAACACCATCACGGCGAATCTGGATAAAGTGCAGCAGGATACTCAGGCACGCCTCGACAACCGTCGTGTGGGTGAGATTGATGTCCAGAGCGGCGCGGATGATACCGGTTTACCGGTGCTGATCGTTCGTTCAACGTACGGCGTAGTGTGGGATCGCCTGCCGAATGCCCTGGCGAAAGCTGGCATGAAAGTCACCGACAGCAGCCGTCCGCAGGGCACCTTGTCCGTGACCTACAAACCACTAAACGACGACGCGTGGCAGACACTGGGTGCGAAAGATCCGGGCCTCACTTCCGGTGATTACAAACTTCAGGTCGGCGACCTCGATAACCGTAGTAGCTTGCAGTTCCTTGATCCGAAAGGACATGCTCTCAGCCAGTCGCAAAACGACGCGATGGTGGCGGTCATGCAGGCCGCGTTTAGCCAGAGCAGCGCAAAATAATACCAAGGGGCTCCGGCCCCTTTTTACATCTGTTTTTTCCACTGGAGTAAGTAAAGATGCAAAAGTTAGCTGAGTTGTATCGCGGCAAGGCGAAAACCGTCTACACCACCGAAAACCCGGACCTGCTGGTACTGGAGTTCCGTAACGATACGTCAGCACTGGATGGTCAGCGTATTGAGCAGTTCGACCGTAAAGGGTTGGTTAACAACAAATTTAACCATTTCATCATGGCTAAGCTGGAAGAAGCGGGTATCCCAACGCAAATGGAACGCCTGTTGTCTGACACCGAAGTGCTGGTGAAAAAACTGGATATGGTCCCGGTTGAATGCGTTATCCGTAACCGTGCTGCGGGTTCGCTGGTAAAACGTCTGGGCATTGAAGAAGGTCTGGAACTGAACCCGCCGTTGTTCGATCTGTTCCTGAAAAACGACGCGATGCACGACCCGATGGTCAATGAGTCCTACTGCAAGACCTTTGGCTGGGTAAACGAGGAAAACCTCGCGCGCATGAAAGAGCTGAGCTACAAAGCGAACGACGTTCTGAGCAAACTGTTTGACGATGCAGGTCTGATCCTGGTCGACTTCAAACTGGAGTTCGGTCTGTTCAACGGTGAAGTTGTACTGGGTGATGAATTCTCCCCGGACGGCAGCCGCCTGTGGGATAAAGAAACCCTGAACAAAATGGATAAAGACCGTTACCGCCAGAGCCTCGGTGGCCTGATCGAAGCGTACGAAGAAGTTGCGCATCGCATCGGTGTAAAACTGGACTAAGCGACCGCTATTTTTTTAGCGGGGCTGCGCAATCGTTTACGCGGTGCAGCCCGGTGTTCAACGGGTGATGAAAATCATCACCCGCTCTTTTCTTTACGTTTTATTTTCCCTTTTCCGCACTGTTTTATTTCATTTAAATATTCCTCGCCTAAAATTACGTCCCTTCGCAGATGGTATTAATCGTGTGCGCTGGCTAGTCTTTAAAAAAACAGTCTGGAGGTGGGGTATGCGTTGGCAAGGGCGTCGCGAAAGCGACAATGTAGAAGACAGACGCGGAGAAGGAGCTAACGGCGGGCCGGGAATGGGCGGTGGCGGAATGCGCCTGCCTATCCGTGGCAAAAGCGGCATTGTGATTATTATCGTCGTACTGGTGGCCGGTTATTACGGCATCGACCTGACGCCGCTGATTGACGGCGGTCAGTCCGGCGACATACAGCGTCAGACGCAATCGCAATCCATCAGCCCGAAAGATGACGAGCAGGCGAAATTCACGTCCGTGATCCTCGCGTCAACAGAAGACACCTGGAAAGAAATATTTCAGAAAGAGGGGATGACCTACCGCGAGCCAAAACTGGTGATGTACCGCGGCGCAACCCGAACCGGGTGTGGCACCGGTCAGTCGGTCATGGGGCCTTTTTATTGCCCGGCGGACAGCACGGTTTACATCGATCTTTCTTTCTATCAGGATTTGCAGAATAAGCTCGGCGCGGGCGGCGATTTTGCGCAGGGTTATGTGGTCGCGCACGAAGTCGGTCACCATGTGCAAAACCTTCTGGGCACCGAGCGTAAAGTTCGTCAGATGCAGCAGGGCGCTTCGCAAACTGTGGTGAATCAGCTTTCCGTAAAAATGGAACTTCAGGCCGACTGTTACGCCGGTGTCTGGGGCCACGCGATGCAGCAGCAAAACGTGCTTGAAGAAGGCGATTTAAAAGAAGCGCTGGATGCCGCGCAGGCGATCGGCGATGACCGTTTGCAACAGCAAAGCCAGGGGCGCGTCGTGCCGGACAGCTTTACGCACGGCACGTCTCAACAACGCTACACCTGGTTTAAACGCGGGTTCGACACCGGGAATCCTGACCAGTGCAACACCTTCGCCAGCCGCTGATTAAGTGAGAATAAGCTCTGGTCTGCCAGTAAAAACTGTTCAATAATCAATGTCCGACTTTGAGAGGCTCACTGAGCCTCTCTTTCATCTGCATGTTGAACCGCTGGGAACGTCATGGCTTTTCTCGATCCAACCCTTTTAATTCTGCTCGTTTTTGCCGGTCTCGGAATTATCAGTCACAACAGTGCCGTCACTATCGCAATGTTTTTTCTCCTGACGGTGCGCATTACACCGCTCAATAATTTCTTTCCGTGGATTGAAAAATACGGCCTTACTATCGGCATTATTATTTTAACCATCGGGGTGATGGCACCGATTGCCAGCGGCAAAATCAGCGCCAGTACCGTGGTTCACTCTTTCTTCCACTGGAAATCCATTCTGGCGATCCTGGTGGGCGTGCTGGTGTCATGGCTGGGCGGACGCGGTTTGACGCTGATGGGCAGTCAGCCGCATCTGGTGGCGGGTCTGCTGGTCGGGACGGTGCTGGGCGTGGCGATGTTTAAAGGCGTTCCGGTCGGGCCGCTGATTGCGGCAGGTCTGCTGTCGATGCTGGTGGGAAAAACCTGAGCGGTAACCCATGGATATTGCGCTAAAAAATACCCTGCAACAGCAGATGCTTGAACAGGGCGTTCGCCGTCTGCTGGTTTTCAGCGGCGAGGCCGCGTGGTGTGCCGCACAGGCCGAGCAGTTCGCGCAAGGGCAACCTGGCGACTGGGTGTGGGTCAGCGAAAATTCCCCGGCAGGCGCGCAGTCTGTGACTTTTTCTGCGGTACACACGTTGCTGGGACAGGAAAAACTGCACGGCATATTCGACGCGCGAACCGGGCTGAATGCCGACGCGCTGGCGGTGTTTTCCGGCATTCTGAAAGCGGGAAGCTGGCTTATTTTACTGGTGCCGGAATGGGATGAGTGGCCGCAGCGTCCTGATGCCGACAGTCTGCGCTGGAGCGAACAGCCGCAGGCGATCCCGGCTCCGCGTTTTATCCAACGTTTTCAAACCTTACTGCGTCGCCATCCGGAAATTTCCGTGTGTCGCCAGAATGCGCCTTTAGCCATTCCACCTTTATCGCCCGCCGTTGCGTGGACACCGCCCGACGGCCAGCCAACGCCTCAGCAGCATCTGATTTTACAACAGCTGCTGAGCGCGGACTCCGGCGTCTGGGTGCTGACGGCACCGCGCGGTCGCGGCAAATCAACGCTGGCCGGTATGCTCGCCAGCCGCTGGCCGGGCATCTGCCGGATTACCGCGCCGGGTAAAGCGTCCGCAAATCAAATCCTCAGTCATCTTCCGGAATCGGCCTGTTTTATCGCACCGGATGCCTTGCTTGCATTATGTGACGCCGGGCCGGTGACGGACGCCGACTGGCTGATAATCGATGAAGCGGCGGCGATCCCCGCACCGATGCTGTCGGCGCTGATCGCGTCGTTTCCCCGCGTTTTACTTTCCACCACGGTTCAGGGCTATGAAGGCACAGGCCGCGGTTTTCTGCTGAAATTCTGCGCCTCGCTGCCGCACTGGCATGATTTACGTCTGACCGAACCGGTCCGCTGGTCCGCAGGCGACCTGCTGGAGCCGTCCATCAGCGAGTTATTGCTGTTTTCGGAAGAAATTCCCGCCGGAGATGCCACGACAGCAACGTCCGAAATATTCTCCATCGATGCCGGCGACTGGCTGCGTGAACCTGCGCTTTTGCAGCAGTTTTACGGTTTACTGACCAGCGCACACTACCGCACCTCGCCGCTGGATTTACGCCGCCTGCTCGATGCACCTGGCATGATTTTCAGTGCCGCCCGGCAGAAAAGCACGCTGACCGGTGCGCTGTGGCTGGTGAAAGAGGGTGGGCTGAGTGCGGAACTGGCGCATGAAGTCTGGGCCGGAAGGCGGCGTCCGCGCGGGAACCTGGTCGCACAATCTCTTGCTGCGCACGCCGGTTTCCCGCAGGCGGCGGTTTTGCGTTCGCGCCGCATCAGCCGTATTGCTGTTCATCCGGCGTTCCGGCGTCAGGGAATTGCCAGCGAGTTGCTGATGCAGCAAAAACACAGCGCGCAGCAACAGAGGCTGGATTTTATGTCGGTCAGTTTCGGGTATACCGATGAACTCGCCGCGTTGTGGCAGCAGGCCGGTTTTCGTCTGGTCCGCGTGAGTTCGCAGAAAGAGGCCAGCAGCGGATGTTACGCCGCGATGGCGCTGTTACCGTTAAGCGATGCCGGAAAGGCGCTGACGGATGCCGCAGAGTCGCAGCTCAACCGTGACTGGCGCTGGCTGGCACCGCAGATTGACCGCCAGCTGCCGCTCCCGTTAACGGGCGGTTTATCATTAGATGAAGCCGACTGGCGCGAACTGGCCGGATTTGCGTTTGCGCACCGGCCGCTGGAAAGCAGTTTACCGGCGCTGAACCGCCTCTTACTGCAACTTTCCCTGCCGCTGGTCGCCCTGCGCGCTTACCTGCAACAGGGGAAAAGTGTCGCCGGCATTGTGCAGATGCTGCGGCTGAATGGCCGGAAAGACCTGCTGGTCCGCTGGCGTCAGGAAACGGCGCAGGCGCTGAAAGCCACGGATGCGACGGCGTGTGAAATTTGGCGTCGGCGGGCAATTTCCCTGCACACTGGCGATTAAATCAACGGTTTTATTGCAAAAAATGGAAAGACTCGTTCAATAAAACCCGATTTCACTGACCGGCGGGCGGCGTATAGTAAGGCCATTAACCTACAACGGGAGAAATTCATGAGCTCAGAACAGATTATTGTCCAGCAACCGGAAGAAAGAGCTAACCAGCTGATTTTACTGTTTCATGGCGTGGGCGATAACCCGATTTCCATGGGTGAGATCGGCAAGTTTTTTGCGCTTTCTTTTCCACAGGCGCAGGTTATCAGCGTCGGCAGCCCGGACATCTGTGATTTTGGCCGTGGCTTCCAGTGGTTCTCCGTGCAGGGCGTGACGGAGCAAAACCGTCAGCCGCGTGTCGACGCGGCGATGCCCGCATTCGTCGAAATTGTCCGCGACTGGCAGCAGAAAACCGGCGTGCCGCCGGAACATACCACGCTGATTGGTTTTTCTCAGGGGACCATCATGGCGCTGGAATCCACCAAAGTGGAAGAACATCTGGCTTCGCGCATTGTGGCTTTCAGCGGACGTTTCTCCGTCCTGCCGGAAAAACCGATTTCTGCCGGTACGGTGGTGCATTTTATTCACGGTGAACAGGATCCGGTGATTAACCCGTTCCAGTCAAAAAGTGCCGCTGAGCGCCTCAAATCATTAGGCTGCGATTGCACCCTGAATCTTCAGCCGGGCATGGGCCACGGGCTGGATTCACACATGATCAATACCGCGATTGCGCATTTGAAAAACTACGAACCGAAGTCTCATCAGCACTGATTTTTACCCGTAAAAAAGCCCCCGCCTGTTGATCAGTTGGGGGCTTTTTTATTGAAATCACAGAGGTTTATTTGCGGTTATGACGCAGGAAGTCATCCATGAAGTTGGTCAGTTTCTCTGCCGCTGGCAGTGAAAGCGCGTTGTAGATTGAGGCGCGGATCCCGCCAATGGCGCGATGCCCCGCCAGACCTGAGAAACCGGCTTCATGGCTTTCTGCCAGGAATTTTTGCTCCAGCGTTTCATCCGGGAGTTTAAACGCCACGTTCATTTGTGAACGGTCTTCCTTGCTGCTCCAGCCTTTGTAAAAACCGTCGCTGTTATCAAGCATCGCATACAGCAATTCGGCTTTATGGCGGTTGGTTTGGGCCATATTTTCCAGACCGCCTACGTCATTGAGCAGCCAGCGGGTGACCAGCAGAACCACGTAAATCGCAAAAACTGGTGGCGTATTCAGGTTGGAATGGGATTCAACCTGACGACGGTAGTTGAGGAATGTCGGCAGTTCGTCGGAGGAGGCTTTCACCACGGTGTCATGCACCAGCACAATCGTCACACCGGCCGGGCCGATGTTTTTCTGGGCATGGGCGTAAATCACCGAGAATTTATTAGCATCGCACGGTTTAGACAGGAAATCAGAGGACATATCGCAGACGCGAGGCACATCATCGCGGCCCACAACGCGCTGGAATTGCAGCCCTTCCACGGTTTCGTTCGAAACGTAATGCAGATACGGCGCGTCCGGTGAAAAATCCAGCTCGCCATCAGATGGCAGACGGTTAAAACCACAGGACTCACCGCTCCACAGCACTTTTACCGGGCCTTCGCGACGCGCTTCGGTCACAACCTTGCTGCTCCAGTAACCGGTATCCAGATATTCAGCCGCATGTTTCTGGCCGCGAAGTAACGTCATCGGCACCATGGAAAACTGCTGCGTGGCGCCGCCTTGCAGAAACAGAATATGGAAATCCTGAGACAAGCCGAGCAGGGTACGGATGTTATTTTCCGTTTCTTCGACGACGGCAGCGAACCAGTCTGAGCGGTGGCTGATCCCGAGGATCGACAGGCCAACCTCCGGCACTTCTTTGATGGCGGCCTCGACCTGCGCCAGAACCGTTTCCGGCAATGCGCCGGGACCACCAGAGAAATTCAGGGCGTTACGTGAAATCATGTTTATTCTTGTCCTGTTAGCGCATCAGCGGAAGTGTCGGCGTGCGCAAAGGCACGGGATAACAGCAACTCGCGGCATGCTGTTTTAACTTTATTCATATGGATTTGTTTGTGCGGGAACATGACTTCCAGATCCATGGCGTGAACCACCATTGCCGGATCAATTTCAAAGACCAGCAACGAGCCGTCGGGCGCTTCGCTGCAATCAATCCCGACATAATCGAGTTGGGTTGTGTCATAAATGGCCTTCAGCGCGACGTGGTGGCGCGCGGCGAATTCGTGGAAATTCGTCAGGAAAGCCGCTTCTTCTTCACGTTTTTTGTGATCTTCATACATCGCCGCGTTGACGTAATGCACCATCCAGTGCGACGAAATAGCCATATGGCAGGCGTAAGGTTTACCGTCGATCAGCGATATACGGTATTTACGGAACTGGCCGTCCGCGTTGCTGTAATCGATGAATTTCGACAGGAAATAATCTTCAACGCCAACGCGCGCAAGGTAATCCGCCAGTTCGTCCTGCCGGGTGATTTTCTCCAGACCGTGGCCACCGTGCGAACCTGCGGGGCGCAGGATAACCGGGAAATCACTGCCCGGTAACGCATCGCTCAGCGTCATTTGCCCGCTTGCGACCGCAGTAAGCAGGGCGTGCGTCACCGGATACGCCTGCGCGATGGTGAGCCCCGGTTTGTTTTGTAAAACGCGGCTGGCGATGTGGCGTTCTGAATGAGGAATGTACTCGGGAGCGTTGATCACCGGCACCGGCCACTGGCGGGTCAAGGTTTCCAGTTGTTGCAACAGGAACAGATTTTCGGTGGTCGCGCTGATGCCAATCATCAGCAGGTCATGTTCAGGAATGGGCGCTTCAAACGGTGCTTCCGGCGTGATGTAGTAATAAATCAGGTCGATGTCGCTGTTTTCCAGGAGACAGTCGAGGGGCACGTTGGCGGACAGCGTACCGGGCACCATCAGCATCAGTAAACGCAGTTTTGCCGGTTTTTGCACAGCGCTGAGGGTATAAACCTGCTGCATCGCCAGCGCCTGATTCTGGATAGTCAGGCCAAGATCGGTGCGTTGCAGGCACAGCATCACCGTGGAAAGGTTCATCCACAAAATGGCATCATCAGGATTTTGCTGCGCACGTGTGACCAGTTCCTGCGCGATCGCGGTGCACTCGTCACCGGCTATGCTCATGCGTAAAAATGGAGCAAGCCCCAGAAATTGCGTGGCGTCGGCTGTCGCCTGCTCTGGTGTCGGGGTTGTTAAAGTTGGCAAAGGACTCGTCTCTCCGTACGTCAGTTTCACGTCACATGATACTGGCCGGAGAGAGAGTCAATCGGCGGAGAATCGCTACATAATCCGCCGACTAATATTGATTAGGTTTTGTAGCCGTGCTGACCGGTGTTACTTTTTCTTTGGCCAGTCATCGTCTTTATCCCACTCGGCATTGTTGTCGCGATGCGGTGGAAGTTCAGGTTTATCTTTCAGGTATTTCTTCACGTCCACACGACGTAACTCTTTCATCCCGCTGATAAACATGCCGATCAGAATGATCAGAACGATCCACCAGTAATCTTTAATCCACTCCATGGCGTGCTCCTTAATTTATGTAGGGTTTAGGGCGATAAAACGCGGAAAAATTGTCGCTATCTCACTGATGACCCAGTCAGAACCGGCGATATCCTGGCCCTGCCACGCGCTGATTAGCACCTCCGGCGTCAGCTGTGATTCGCACTGCTGTGCCAGAGGACGATAACTCAGGTGCCAGGGTTCAACGGCAACGCCGCCACGATCCTGTGCAAAAGGCCGGTAAAAGCCAAATGCTTCCATGTGCGCCGACATCCAGAGGTTCAGCGGATGAAAATAGCCGTTTTCCTCGTATTCCCACGGCTCCAGTTGCAGCGTCCGGCCTTCCGGCAGCAGAGACGGATCGTAAACATCCAGATCGCTGCCCCAGTGGTGGCGGCTTGCGCCCGGTAGTGCCGACCAGCGCAGGATCAGTTCACAACGTTCAGCGGCAGACAACGTGCTGATGTCCACCGGCTGGCTGTTCTTATCTAATACTGGTCGCTCGCCGCGAAATTTGCCATTCCAGATGGCCTGCTGGCGACTGAAATCACGAAAAGTACTGGCTGGCTGCAAATTAAACCCGGCCTGCGCCGCTGCTTTTTGCATTTCTGCAAAGGCACCGGCGGCGACTTTTTGTAACCGGTGCGGGCCTTCGCCCAATGTGACCAGATGCGCGTCTGAGCGGCCGGTCAGCATTTCGTGGCTGATCATGCGACTAACTGTTCCATGATGCGCTGATACATACGGCTGAGAACCTGCAAATCGGCGGCATGTACGCATTCGTTGATTTTGTGGATGGTGGCATTCACCGGCCCCAGTTCAACCACCTGAGCGCCCATCAGCGCGATGAAACGCCCGTCGGAGGTTCCGCCGGTGGTTTGCAGTTCTGGCGTGATTTCGCTGTAGTGGCGAACGGCATTCACGACGGCGTCAACCAGTTCACCGCGGGACGTCAGGAACGGCTGGCCGGACACCACCCAGTTCAGTGTGTACTGAAGATTGTGGCGATCCAGCAGTTCAGCGACGCGCTGCTTAATGATGGCATCGGTCAGTTCCGTGCTGAAACGGAAGTTAAACTGCACATACAGCTCGCCGGGGATCACGTTATTGCTGCCGGTACCGGCATTGATATTGGCGATTTGCATGCTGGTCGGCGGGAAGAATTCGTTGCCGTTATCCCAGACCGTAGCGACCAGTTCGTTGAGCGCAGGCATGGCGCGGTGCACCGGATTATCGGCCAGATGCGGATAGGCAACATGCCCCTGAACGCCATGCACGTGCAGGTTAGCGGTCATCGAGCCGCGACGGCCATTTTTCACAATATCGCCCACGCGCGTGGTGCTGGACGGCTCGCCGACCAGGCAAAAATCCAGGCGCTCTTTGCGTTCCATCAGGGCGTTAACCACTTTGACGGTGCCGTTCACGGCGCTGGCTTCTTCATCGGAAGTAATCAGAAACGCCAGACGGCCTTTGTGATTCGGGTTTGCTGTCACAAAGCGTTCTGCCGCGACCACCATCGCCGCCAGCGAACCTTTCATATCGGCGGCGCCACGGCCATACAGCATGCCATCGCGCAGGGTTGGCTCGAACGGGCCGGTTACCCACAGATTGTGATCGCCGGTCGGTACGACGTCAGTGTGCCCGGCAAATGCCAGGGTTTTGCCTTCACCGCGTGTCGCCCAAAAATTGAGGGTATCGCCAAAATTCATCGGCTCAACGTGAAAACCAATGGCCTGCAGGCGGGCAATCATAATTTCCTGGCAGCCTGCATCGTCCGGGCTGAGGGAAGGGCGGCGGATTAACTGCTGGGCTAAATCGAGAACCGGACAACTCATGTTACTTCACCTGTGCGAGAAATTGCTGATAGCTTTCTGGTTTGAATCCCAGCAGAGACTGGCCATCGGGCGCCAGCAAGAAAGGGCGTTTGATCACCGCCGGATGTTCAAGCATCACGGCTTTGGCGCTGGCTTCGTTATCACAGGCCGTGCGCGTGGCTTCGTCCAGTTTGCGCCAGGTGGTGCCGCGCGTGTTGAGCATCGCTTCCCAACCCTGTTTGCCGATGAGGTTTTGCAGCAGCGCCTCGTCCAGGCCTTCAACCCGATAATCGTGGAACTGGCATTCAACGCCATTTTCTTCCAGCCAGCGGCGGGCTTTTTTGACGGTATCGCAATTTTTAATGCCGTAAAGAATAAAAGTGGTTTGAGCAGACGTCGTTGCCATAAAAAAACATAACCTGTGAGTAATAAAGGAACTTTTGACCAGCGCAAAAAGCGGGACACGAATAATCACATAATGAGGCAAAACGCGGGCAGGATCCAGACGGGGCGGGATTGTGATCACGATTAAACAATTGTCATTGAATTTTTGCGTGTACAAAAAATAGACGTATAATGATGCCGTCCAATCAAGGGGAGAAAAATGTTAGAGCAAGAATTAGGTAACTGGAAAGACTTTATCGACCGTATGTTGAAAGCGTAATTGCCCACAGTACCAGCGACAAAGCAAAGAGAAGATTTATTCACCGTGTCAGCGCGTCATAATAAAAACGTTTGTTCAGGAAGACCATTACGTCCATTTAGCGACGATTTACACCAGCCAATAAATCATTAATAAAAAAGGCGTTAATTCACATTAACGCCTTTTTTGTGCCTGCTATTTGTGTTCGCGAGGCACGGTTGCGACGATATCCGAGATGACCGGTTCACCGGTTTTCCCCGGGAAGCGGCGGCGGACCAGCACAAAGAACAGCGGAACGAAGAAGATTGCCAGAACGGTGGCAGAAATCATCCCGCCGATAACCCCGGTGCCGACTGCGTGCTGGCTCGCGGAACCCGCACCGGTGCTGGTCGCCATCGGCAAGACCCCGAAGATAAACGCCAGCGACGTCATCAGAATAGGTCGCAGACGCATCCTTGAGGCTTCGAGCGTGGCTTCCACCAGCGCTTTGCCTTTGTGGTTCAGGTCATTGGCAAATTCGACGATCAGAATGGCGTTTTTGGCCGACAAACCGATGATGGTTAACATCCCGACCTGGAAGTAAACATCGTTTTCCAGCCCGCGCAGCCACGTTGCAATCACCGCCCCGATCACGCCTAACGGTACCACAAGCATGACCGAGAACGGAATCGACCAGCTTTCATAAAGCGCCGCCAGACACAGGAATACGACCAGCAGGGAGATGGCGTACAGCGCCGGAGCCTGCGCACCGGAGAGGCGTTCCTGATAAGAAAGCCCCGTCCATTCAAGACCGAATCCGGCGGGGAGTTTCGCTACCAGTTTCTCCATCTCGTCCATCGCCGTACCGCTGCTGACGCCCGTTGCAGCTTCACCGACAATTTCTACCGCAGAATAACCGTTGTAACGTTCCAGACGCGGTGAACCGGTTTGCCAGTGCGACGTGGTGAATGCGGAGAACGGCACCATCGTTCCGCTGGAATTGCGCACGTACCATTTATTGACGTCGTCCGGCAGCATACGGAACGGCGCGGCAGCCTGAACATAAACTTTCTTCACACGCCCGCGGTCAACGAAGTCATTCACGTACGTGGAACCCCAGGCGGTACTCAGCGTGCTGTTGATATCCGCAACGGAAACCCCCAGCGCCTGCGCTTTTACCTGATCGATGTCGATCTGCAACTGCGGGCTGTCATCGAGACCGTTATGACGAACGCGGCTCAGCGTGCTGTCTTTGCTGGTCATTTCCAGAAGCTGATCGCGCGCGGCCATCAGTGCATCATGACCATTCCCGGCGTGATCCTGCAATTCCATATCGAAACCGGCAGATGTCCCCAGTCCGTTGATGGCCGGTGGTCCGCTGGCGATAACGCGCGCCTCGCGGATGTGCCGGAATTCTTTGGTCGCGCGGTCAATAATGTCGAAGACAGAGTTATGACCGGAGGTGCGTTTGTCCCAGTCCGTCAGGCTGATAAACAGACGGGCAACGTTCTGACCGTTACCGCCCGGGCCTGCGCCCAGCGTGGAGAACACGGAAACCACATCATTCTTTTCTTCCGTCAGGAAATAGTGCTCGATTTTCTCGACCACTTTTTGTGTCTGTTGCAGCGTAGAACCCGGCGGCAGCTGAACCTGAACGGTCAGTACGCCCTGATCTTCCTGCGGCAGGAATGACGTCGGCAGTTTCACAAACAGGAACGCCAGAATGCCGAGGATCAGCAGATAACCCAGCATATAACGCACGCTGTGACGGAGAATGCTGCCAACGCCCCGTTCATAACGGTGCGCATTCTTATCGAACGTGCGGTTAAACCAGCCGAAGAAACCTGTTTTTCCGTGATGATGACCCTTGGCAATCGGCTTAAGAATGGTCGAACACAGCGCCGGTGTGAGGGTCAGCGCGACAAAGACAGAAAGCACCATCGCGGCAACAATAGTGATGGAGAACTGACGGTAGATCGCACCGGTTGTACCGCCGAAAAACGCCATCGGGATAAATACGGCCGACAGCACCATGGTGATACCGACCAGCGCACTCTGAATTTGCCCCATCGATTTTCGGGTTGCGTCTCTGGGGCTTAGCCCTTCCTCGCTCATCACGCGCTCGACGTTTTCCACCACCACGATGGCGTCATCGACCAGCAGCCCGATGGCGAGCACCATCGCGAACATTGTCAGGGTGTTGATGGTGTAACCGAACTGATGCAGCACCACGAACGTCCCCAGCAAAACCACCGGGACGGCAATGGTCGGGATCAACGTTGCGCGGATATTTTGCAGGAACAGATACATTACGAGGAACACCAGCACGATCGCTTCGAACAGCGTTTTCACCACGTCGGTGATCGCCGCTTTGACGAATGGCGTAGTTTCATAGGCGATGCGGGTCTCGAGCCCGTGGGGGAAGTATTTTTCCAGTTCCGTCAGACGTGCGCGAACCAGTTTGTCGGTTTGCAGTTCGTTGGCGCCGGACGCCAGCTGCACGCCCATACCAGATGCGGCCTGGCCATTATAACGGCTGAGAATGCTGTAGTCTTCGGCACCCAGACCGACGGTTGAGACATCGCCGAGTTTGACCTGTGAGCCGTCCTGATTCACTTTCAGGGTGATATCGCGAAACTGTTGCGGCGTTTGCAACTGCGACTGCGCGTTAACCGTTGCGTTGAGCGCCTGCAAATCAACCGACGGTGCGCCGCCGAGCTGCCCGACTGCCACCTGACTGTTCTGGTTTTCAATTGCCGTCACCACATCGCTGGTGGTCATCTGGTAGTTAGTCAGTTTGTTCGGATCGAGCCAGATACGCATCGCATATTGCGTGCCGTAAGCGGTAATGCTGCCGACACCGTCGATACGGCTTAGTGGATCCTGAATATTGGAGGCCACATAGTCGGCGATATCCTGCTTATCCATACTGCCGTCGGTGGACACGAATGCGACGGTCATCAGGTTGGTATCACCGGTTTTCGAGACGGTGACCCCCTGCGTTTGCACCGCCTGCGGCAATCGTTTCATCGCCTGTTGCAGCTGATTTTGTACCTGTTGCAAGGCTTCATTCGGGTCGGTTCCGGCCACAAAACTCAAGGTAATCTGTGACTTGCCGTTGCTGCTGCTCTGAGAAGACATGTACATCAGGTTGTCTAACCCGGTCATGTTCTGCTCGATGATTTGTGTCACCGTGTTTTCTAACGTCTGAGCTGATGCGCCCGGATAAGTCGCGGTTATACGCACATTTGGCGGAGCCAGATCGGGGTACTGTTCAACGGGCAAAGAATAGATAGCCAGTGCGCCGGACAAGGAAATGATGATCGCTAAAACCCAGGCAAAGATCGGGCGATCGATAAAAAAGTTAGCCATGCGTCAAGAACCTCGTTGTCACTCTGGCGTGAGTGACTAACATCAGCAAACAAACAGAGCGTCAGTAATCTGACAAAAAAATCCCCTGAAAAGGTTTTCTCAGAGGCAGTACCGTCCGGAAAGGACTGAGCGAGTGTTAGAGTGTCGTTTTACGTCAATGCACTTTACCTTCTCATTCCCGATAAAACGTGGAGAAATAAAGGAGATAATGTAAAAAAGCCTCCCCGCACACAGGGTTATGTCTCACACGTATTCGCTGAAACAGTCTACGCTTTGGCTATCTTCTTTTTATGACAATACGCAGGGGTCGTCCAGATGAGTTTGAATTTGAATTCGGTGTTTGCGCGCCGTCTCTATCTTTGCTGGTTGCTGGATAACGAACAAAAACCGAATGTGCCCAAACTGATGGAGATTACCGGCTGGCCGCGCCGTACTTTGCAGGATGTGCTGAAAGCGTTACCGGGAATGGGCATCGAGCTGGAATTTGTGCAGCAGGGCGTGCGCAACAACGACGGCTACTATCAGATTTCCGGCTGGGGACCGCTGGATCCCCAATGGATTGGCCGACATCGCGAGCAACTTCTCGACGCAATTGAGCACGGCTGACGCTGGCAGGGGCGTACTATTGCGGCTATGATATCGGGCTTCTCTCACCACTTCTGAGCGGAGGCACGCTAAATGTCATCTCATGGCAGGTCATCTAAAATCGAAAACGTCCGGACCGAGTTACTCTCTGATAACTGGTATGTTCTTCGAAAATTCACCTACGACTTAATCAAACGCAACGGTGAACGTCAGCCGCAATCCCGTGAAGTGTATGACCGGGGAAACGGTGCGACCATTCTGCTTTATAACCGGCCAAAGAAAACCGTTCTGCTGATCAATCAGTTTCGTATGCCGACGTATGTCAACGGCAACCCGACCGGCATGTTGCTGGAAACCTGCGCAGGGTTGCTGGACGATGATTCGCCGGAAGACTGCATCCGTAAAGAAGCGATTGAAGAAACCGGTTTTGCCGTCGGGCACGTCGAGAAACTCTTCGAATGCTACATGTCGCCGGGCAGCGTGACGGAAATCGTTCACTTTTTTGCCGCAGAATATGATGAATCGCAGCGGGCGAATGCTGGCGGTGGCGTGGAAGATGAAGATATTGACGTGCTGGAAGTGCCGTTCACCGAAGCGCTGGCGATGATCAAAGATGGCCGCATCAAAGACGGTAAAACGATTATGTTGCTTCAATACGCGCAGTTGCAGGGCTGGCTGGCGTAAAAGTTTTAATCCCGAAAAGTCATTGTTATCTTAAAAGTCAAAGGCACCCGCAGGTGCCTTTGTTGTTTTTTAGTGTTCCAGACTGATGGCGGTGCTCCCTGCGTGGCCTTTCAGCGCTGACCACGGCAAGACTGACCATTCCGGGCTTTCGCACGAACGTTGTACGCGGGCGAACGTCGGATCAAAATACAGGCCTTTCGGTGTGAAATACCACGCCGGGAACTGCCAGACGGACGGATCCGAATAATCGCAGTCATCGTCGCTATCGTCGGTCGGCTTCTTCATCTGTTCCGGATGCGCCGCAGTAAGCTGTTTCACCAGCCACGGTGCCCATTTTTTGTCGCGGTACGCGGCGAAGGTATCGAAATCCACGTCATTTTTGCCCGATGAGGCGCGATCTTCCGCATTGAGATAATGGAACGGCGCGCCGTCACCGACCCATACGATGTCTTCCAGCGTGAGTGTATCCGCCGTTTGGGCGTTCATATTGACCGGCGCTTCGCCGAAATCAGGATGCGCACCGCCGCAATCATAGGACGTGAACAGACTGACGCTGACGACTTCCGGGCTCATGAATTCCGGCGTAACGGTCTGCTGATATTCGCCCTGACCAAACCGGCTGGCGCCGAGCATACACGCATGCCATCCGCTGACTTCCTGCCATAAACGGGTGCGCAGTTTCTGGTTCATCGCCTGCAAACTGGCGTCCGGATAACCGGACACAATCTCGAAAAGCGTGATTTTCGACTGAGGCTCAACCCACCATTGCAGCTGATAACCCATGAAATTCTCGCTTTTACCGGCCTTCAGCTGCAATTCGGATAACCGCAGATACTCGTAAGGATCGGTATGAATCAGCGAACCCAGATAGCTGTCGTCGGTAGCCGCCGCAGGAAACTGCGCAGGTTTTAGCGTCACCGGCAGCGTTTTGCCCTGCGGATTGGTCCAGTTACCTTGCCAGCCACCGTTTTCATCTTTGGTCAGGGTAAATTCAGGACGCGGCGTATCGTCAAAATCGTCCAGCCCTTCCTGAAGTTTGAGATCCTGCCCGTCCAGCGCGCCGTTGAGTGGCAAATCCAGATGGTACTTCTGATAAAAGTAACGGCCCGTCACTTCGTCAGGTTTATTCATGTCCAGCTCAACCACTATGCTGGTTTTTCCCAGTGTGCCGTTGTACACCACCGGCGGCTCTTCCGCCCATGCGGACAGAGAGAACAACGTTATCAGCCAAATCCATAACTTCATCTGAATCTCCCGGAGAAATGAACATCATCCTTTCGCCATTTTTTTTCGTTATTGGCGGAGTCAGTGTACTGAAAGTTTCGTTACGTCACCATTACGTGATTTCGTAAGTGGTGAAAAATAAATGCCTGCAAAAAAATAAATCCGGCAAAGTATCTCTTTCTTATTTCGAATAAAAAATGCTGCATTGTTGGCAGAGTCTTGGCGGCGGTTACGCTATTATCAAAAAAGATAATTTCGAACAGAGCAGAAACTCATAATGAGCAGATGGATTACCGCCCCTTTATGCCTGCTGGCCGGAATGCTGGCTTTCAGCGCGCAGGCCGAGCCGACGCAGGCAATTTATAACGACTGGCAGGTCAGCTGCGACAATCTCAATCACTGCGTCGCCCGAAATTCTCAGGACGGGCAGGAGCTGGTAATGAAAATTACCCGCGAAGCCGGACCCGAAGGTAAATCGACTGTCAGCATTGATTACCAGCGCAACAGCGATGAACAGTCTGCTGAAGCGCCAATCGCCAGCCGTTTCCAGATGAATGGCAAAACGCTGAGCTTTAATCATCGCGAATGGGATGTCAGCAAAAAACACCTTTCTACCGGTAACCGTCTGGTGGTGAATGATTTTATTGCCGCTATCCGTGAAGGCAGCAGCATTCAGCTGGCCGGTAAAGCCGATACCGCGCAGCCGGTCAGGCCGGTTATTTCACTCAAAGGGCTGAAGGCCGCTTTGCTGGCAATCGATGCACAGCAGGGGCGCGTTGGCACGAAAACTGCCTGGGCGAACCGCGGAACGAAGCCGGTGAATACGGTGCCGCCGATCCCGGCAACGCCGGTTCTGCCGCGTTTCAGCGAACCTCATGCGCTTTCTGAAACTGAGATTTCGGCGATTACGCAGAATGCCGCGACTACCATTGAGAACAACGATTGCAGCCTCGACCCGTCGGAGCGCGAAGTACATATCTTTGCACTCAGCAACGAGAAAGCGCTGATGACGGTGAACTGCGATATGGGCGCGTATAACCTTTACGCGCTGGGATTCCTGGTTTCGCGTCAGTCACCGTATAAAATGGACGATCTGGCGCTGAGCATGCCGTTCAAACTGGGCGAAGACGATCAGTCTCCGGAACTGATCAATGCTGATTTTGATCCGAAAACCGGATTGCTGACGACCTACGATAAAGGCCGTGGCGTCGGAGATTGCGGCGTCTCTTCCCGCTGGATATTCGACGGCAAAACGTTCCGCCTGGCCGCGTTTGCGTCAGAGCCAAGCTGTGATGGCTACAGCAGCGGCGGCGACTGGCCGGTATTGTGGGTTACACAGGCTCCGTAACTCAGCCTTTGTCCTAAAGCAGACATAAAAAATGCCCTGTCAGCGTGAAGCTTGCAGGGCATTTTTTCGAAGCCGGATTGGGTCAGAAAATTATACTGACGCCTTCACCACGACTTTATTGCTGGCGAACTCAACGTTCTGGTCAGCAACGATTTTGCAGCGTTTACGGGTTTCGACTTTGCCGTTGACCTTAACCTGGCCTTCAGCGATCACCGCTTTAGCGGTACCGCCACTGTCACACCAGCCCATAAATTTGAGCAGGTCGCACAGTTCAACGTGCGGATGTTTTTCGAGAAAAAAAGTTTCCATGTATTCCTGACTTTATGTGTAGTGCTAATTGTTTAAGACTTATTTGCGCTGATGTCGTGATATTCCTCGCAAGCCTGCAAGGTATTCTGGATCAGCGTCGCGACCGTCATCGGGCCAACACCGCCCGGCACCGGTGTGATAAAGGAAGCTCGCTCAGCGGCGCCATCATATTCCACATCGCCGACAACTTTACCACTTTCCAGACGGTTTATACCGACATCAATGACAATCGCGCCCGGTTTAATCCATTCGCCCGGAATAAAACCCGGTTTGCCGACGGCAACCACCACCAGATCGGCGTTTTCGACGTGATGACGCAGATTTTTAGTGAAGCGGTGCGTGACCGTCGTGGTGCAGCCCGCCAGCAGTAACTCCATGCTCATCGGACGGCCAACAATATTGGATGCGCCGATCACCACGGCGTTCAGCCCGAATGTATCAACGCCATAACGTTCGAGCAGGGTCACGATACCGCGCGGCGTACAAGGGCGCAGCGTTGGAGCGCGCTGGCACAGACGCCCCACGTTGTACGGATGGAACCCGTCGACGTCTTTGTCAGGATGAATCCGCTCGAGCACCTTGATGTTATCAATGCCCGCAGGCAGCGGAAGCTGAACCAGAATACCGTCGATTTCGTTGTCGTTATTGAGCTGATCGATAAGGCCGAGCAGTTCGCCTTCGGTGGTCGTCGCCGGTAAATCGTAAGAGCGGGAAATAAACCCGACTTCTTCGCAAGAACGGCGCTTGCTGGCGACATAAATCTGCGATGCCGGGTTTTCACCGACCAGTACGACAGCCAGCCCGGGAGCACGTTTCCCTTCCGCCAGTCGTTGTTGAACACGCGCCGCAACTTCGTTTCTGACTTGCTGCGCAATCGTTTTACCGTCAATAATCTTTGCTGCCATCAGGGAATAAATCCATCAATTAAAAAATGCAGGGGGATGCGTCTATTTTGTCAGAAGCGGCGTGCGCTGTCAGGCGCTGAATGCGAATAACTTGTTATCGGCGGGTGAGAATTTAACCTGAGACAGTGGCGAAAAAAGTGTCTATTTTAGATGTGACTCTATTTAAATCATGAGGAAAGGAATAAATGACACGTAAAGTGGGAATCATCGGTGCCGGGCACGTGGGCGCTGACGTCGCGTTTTCACTGGTCACACAGGGTTTGTGCGACATCATTGTGCTGCTGGATGAAAATGAAAAGAAAGCCGTCAGCCAGTCGCTTGAACTGCGCGATATGGCTTCACTGACTGCTTCGCGCGTTCAGGTCATCGCTAATGATTACAGCGAATTGCATGACGCCGACGTGCTGGTCATCGCCGTCGGCCCTAAAACGCTGTTACGCGAAGACCGTCTGGAAGAGCTGGCCGAAACCCGTGCGGCAGTCCGTGAAGTCATTCCCCGTGTCATCGCCAGCGGTTTTGGCGGCGTTATTATCAACATCACCAACCCGTGCGACGTGATAACCCAGATTATTCAGCAAACCAGCGGCTTGCCGGATTCGCAGGTATTTGGCACCGGCACGTCTCTGGATACCGCACGGATGAAACGCGTAGTCGGCGAGTTTTTTGGCTTTGATCCGAAAAGCGTCACGGGCTACGTGATGGGCGAACACGGTGAGTCGCAGTTTGTCGCCTGGAGCACTGTCACGCTCGGTGGACGTCCGGTCGCCGAACTGGCGGGCGATCGCGAGGTTGACTGGGCAAAAATGGACGACGCCGTTCGCGGCGGCGGCTGGGAAATCCTGCAAGGGAAGGGCTGGACCAGCTTCGGTATTGCGACCGCGACAGCCCGTCTGGTGGATGCCGTGCTGTCCAATGCGCAGAGCGTGTACCCGGTTTCCGCGTGGGATGACGAACTTAGCGTGTATATCGGGCAACCGGCGGTGATCGGTAAAAACGGTATCGTACAAACTTTGCAGCCGGAACTGACCGCCTACGAAGGCGTGGCATACCACGCCTCCGCGCGCGTTATCACCGCTGCATTGAAATCTGAGCACGAAAAATAACCACCGCTGATGACATCGTCTTATCAGGCATACCGGGAATAACTGCTAATTGTTCAGGCATTAAGCAGAGAGTTCGAAAGCCATTGACTCAACCCGGTCTGCCCGTATAATCCGAACCCGCAACGCTCCCAATTTGGGACAAGCAATGCGCCCTTAGCTCAGTTGGATAGAGCAACGGCCTTCTAAGCCGTAGGTCACAGGTTCGAGCCCTGTAGGGCGTACCACCCTTACTTATTTTAACGTCTTCCAAAGTCCACTAATCCCTCTAGTACCAAGGCTTTCAGCCATATTCCATTATCCCAACGTCTATTGCCATCCATTGAAATAAACATGCAAATGGGGGTATATATGGGGGTATCCTCAGGTTCAATGTAGTGAGATACCCCCAATTGAAACTCAACGCCCGTCAGGTCGATACTTCCAAGCCCAAAGACAAACCTTACAAGCTCAGTGATGGTGGTGGCCTTTACCTTCTGGTCAACACCAATGGATCACGTTACTGGCGCCTCAAATATCGGATAAACGGAAAAGAGAAATTGCTTTCCATTGGCGTTTATCCAGACGTTCCGCTCGCTGCTGCGAGAGCAAAACGTGATGAGGCAAAACGAACCTTAGCTGCTGGTGGCGATCCGGGGCAGGAAAAACAGGCGGAGAAGCAGTCGAGAAAGGTTAGCGTTGAAAACACCTTTGAAGCCCTAGCCAGAGAATGGCACGCCTATAAGAAGCCGAACTGGTCTAAAGGGTACTCTGAAGACCTTATGGAATCCTTCGAGAACGATATTTTTCCGTATGTCGGAAAACGGCCAATAGCTGAAATAAAGCCTCTTGAAATCCTCGAGGCACTGCGCAAATTAGAAAAGCGTGGTGTGTTAGACAAAATGCGTAAGATCCGTCAGGCATGCAGTCAGACGTTCCGATATGCCATCGTGACGGGCAGAGCAGAAAATAATCCAGCAGGTGATCTTGCAGGTGCATTGGCTGTTCAGAAACATCAGCACTACCCCCACCTATTATCCTCAGAGCTTCCTGAGTTTCTCCGATCGCTGAATCAATATTCCGGTAGCCAAATTACATTAAGAGCAACAAAGCTGCTTTTACTGACCGGAGTCCGCACTATTGAGTTACGTGCTGCCGAATGGGCTGAGTTCGATCTCCAGAACGATATCTGGGAAGTACCCGCATCCAGAATGAAGATGAAGCGGCCGCATCTGGTTCCACTTTCCAAGCAGGTAAAAGAACTCCTGCTCGAAATTCAAGACATCACCGGTCGGTTTAAATTAGTTTTCCCCGGGCGGAATGACAGCCTGAAGCCAATGAGTGAGGCGAGTATCAATCAGGTCATTAAGCGTGTTGGTTATCGTGGTAAAGCAACTGGTCACGGCTTCCGTCACACCATGAGTACCATATTGCACGAGCAGGGTTATAACACCGCCTGGATCGAGCTACAGCTCGCTCACGTCGATAAGAACAGCATCAGGGGTACTTACAACCATGCGCAGTACCTTGAGGGGCGTAGAGAGATGCTGCAATGGTATGCCGACTACATGGACTCGCTGGAACGTTCGTAGGGCAGCGAGCCAGAGGAATGGATTCACTAACACGGAACTCTCTCATGTGAGAGAAAAATAGGTAGGTTCAGTCGGTTCAGTCGGTTCAATATTTTAGTGTGTTGATTTATATGTTATTTATTTGAAATATTGAACCTACCCTGAACCGACTTTAGGCCGTTTGAACCGACCTTGTTGTGTGAATGCTCAAACGACCATGTTGAATGCAAAATGGGAGCTGATAGCTGGACGAGTATACAGTAGTGATTTATATTAGACATCACGAGAATAAGGCTATACCTAGGTTGATCACCGAAAACCAGTACGCCTCTACTGGCTGGCATAGCCTCGATATTTAGAGGGCTAGAGGTGTCGCAAAGTGACAAAAAAATTACCTTTACTTTCTGTAGTGAGTGAATTTGAAGATCGAATCGCAGATGAAAAGTTCGAAATTATAGAAAAGCTTATTAATGACTCTTTCAATGATACTCAAAGTGGAGATTATTTTGATACGGCTGATCTCCTGAAAATAAACATTAATGATTTACTTAATCCTGAAAAGGAAAAGTCAGATCTTGAAATGAAAGCTATTTCTTGTGGTAAAGATTTAGCCATTGCTTTTAATGTTCCTGAAAAAAACTTTTACCCCATAATGCTGATGTTTATTTTTTCCTTGATTAACGGAAGAAAGTATGAGGCTAGGGCTATATTCAATGCGATATTAACAACATCTATTCAGGTGATGACGCTTGAAAAAGGACCTGAAAGGATAGGGGTTTTAGGTGGCAGGCCAGAGCATGAAAGAAAAGGTGAGGCCATATCCCTTGCTATGCAACTCTTGGAGCAAAATCCAAAGGCTTCAAAAAACAGCGTGGCTAACTTCGTGAAAGCCAAAATGGACGAGAAACATACGGATGCGCCAAAATTGCCGACTATCAAAGTATGGATTAAGGATTTGGCACAACGGAGTGAGCATTTATAGTGAATATATACCGGTTAATATACAAAATATAGATACTAACCGGTATATATTAATTCTCCCAAACTCAGACATGATCAAAAATCACCTTCAGTAATTGATGTCCACTAATGGATACATTGTTTGATAGAGGTATACATGTCTAATTCCTTAATTCGCCTAGTCGAAGTACAGCGACGAACTGGTTACAGCAAAGCTTGGATTTATCGTCTTATATCCCATGGGAAATTCCCCACCTCCGTAAAAATCGGCACTCGCTCAATTGCCTTCGTTGAAAGCGAAATTGACGAATGGATCAACCAGCGCATTGCAGAATCCCGCAAGGATGTCGCCTGATAAGAACACTGGGTGTTCATTACTTGCGAGAGTTTGCGGCTCGGTTCTTTCATCATTTCGATGCCGTCGCGACAGCTACTAAAAGCTTAAACGGAGAATAATCAATGAAACTGAAAAATGTACCCCTCCATGGGGTAGGCCAAACTCACCCTAAATTCCCCCTCAGCGGTATTACTGTTAACGGTTTGCCTTATGAACTGGTGGATGCCTGGAACGAATTTACAACAAAGCGTAGCTTTGCAGTTCAAATCTCAACTGAGCTGCGCCGCCAGTTTTTTACCAATGATGCGGAGTTCGGCAAGGCAATGCGTAAGGCAGGTTATGTGCCAGTTCGCACCCGCCAACTGACCGGGAAAGATGCTCGCTTCTGGCTATATCGTGTGACGGGAAATGACAAGGGGGTTGTCGCAGTAGAACCCGCAGCGCAAAAGGCTTCCCACGTATTTGTGCAGGTATCCATTAAACCGCGCAAGGCATTCAAACGCCTCGCAGTAGATGGTAAATGGCTGCATGTTTATGACGACCACGTGCGCTTCCTGACTAAAAAACGTGTCCGTGTAGATGGCAAGCAGGTTACTGGCTTCACCGCTAAAGGTTTGCGCGTAGAGGTGGTGGCCTGATGGATCAATTTTATGGGGTTGTCGCATCAGAGGTCTTGCATACCAAGGGCTACAGCGATTTTGTGCAGAAGACAGACCCGACATTATCGGGCCTGTTGCGACTAGCTTTAAGCGAGTTGCAAACCGTGCGCAATTCTTTCGGAGTTATACAAACCAGCTCCGGACGATTAGCGTACCGACCTAGTTTTGATTATCGCGAAACGCGAGAATTGACTAACTTGATGATTTTGTTTAATTCCGGTGAATCGCCGGAATCGTTTAAACCGGAAAACTATTCCGGTTCACCTGAACATTACCATTACTCAGGTTTGACCAAACATAAACACTGCTTAGGTTCGGCAATTATCCAGATTGGATGTAACTATCAAAATCATCAAGTTACAGACAAAGAAAAGGGCCGGACTGCGAATCCGACCCTTTGGGATGGTTGCTTTTCCAATCATGAGGAAAATCATGAATATCCAGCTTTGGAGGATGCCAAAAGCTGTCGCGCTAACAGACCCTCTTTAAGAGGGGGAGTTCTGAATTTGCAGGTGACCAAAAGTCACTCACAAAAACACATCGGAAAATCCAACTACGAAACTTTCGTAGTTCACAGCTCTATTCACAGTAACTCTGTTTTGCCTTTAGCCGCATTCTTTACCTGCCGACGTCGGTCAATTTCTGCCGCTAAAGCTGCAATAATGAACTGCGATGTACTTTCATCACGTTTTTTAAATAACTCAATATCCTCGACAACTTTGTGCGGGACTCTCGCATGTAATTTTTGTGACTTGGAATTAATGTTCGTGGTGGACATTGCCGAATCCTCCCTGTTTCATCGCCGTACGGCTTGCACGGAAAGTATGGCTGTGGGCGATAGTGTTCAGCCTTCAGGTGCTTCTTTGGCTTTCTTCCTCTGCCTGCGTTTGATCTCGCCTTGCATGGCCGTGACGATGAATTGTCCTGTAGTCTCGCCATCTTCCTTCACTGAATCCATTGCATTCACTACTTCATGCGGTGCTCGGGCTTGTACCTTCTGCGATTTAGAGTTGATTGCATTACTTGCCATTACTAGTTCTCCACTGTTTTTGTGGATTACAGTATACAGGGAAATAAATGGAATAAAACTATTGACGGGGAGTACAGTTAAATCTAAAGTGGATTACACATTGATGTGTTTAATGTCAAAAATAGCGAAGCTCGACAGTGTTACCAGCACTAGCCGAGCCTCTATCCACAACGTAACTAAGGCTTACACTATGGAATACTCACATAGTACCCAAACTCGCCCTGAGAAAAAATACCTCTGGCGCTTTCTTGCCCTAAATCGCTCAGATATGCGTGCAAAACCTTGCCGCATTTCGGTTGAAGCACCAACTGAGCACGATGCTCGCCGGGTTCTTGCACCGTTCTACATCCTCTCTCTGTCCGCTCGCCTGTCTGCACAGGGGGTGTGCAATGCATAACTTCATGTATCACACCAAAGATAACGCGCTTCTGCGTGCTCAGCGTCTGGCAGATCTGCTTCACTGTGCAGATCACCTGGCAATCAGCGGTGCTGAAGACAGCCAGCGATTCATTTCCATTCTGGTCGATATTGCGTCTGACTATGCACAGGCTTTGGTGAATGAGCTGGATGCAGGTGAAATGTCGGCGGTTAAAACCGGGCCGGAGGTGCGCAATGCTTAAAAAATATCGCGTGGAATTTAGCGCAGTTGATGCCGCTGGTGGCGCACTCAAACTGTCATGGTGTGGCGAGGCTGATAACCTTGATAAGGCGGCTTCCTTTGTCTTGTTGGGGGCAGAAGAACGCCGGATCAGTGAAGTTCAGATCACCAGCATCATGCAGATCCCTGACGAGTGCAGCATTTATCCTGCTTCGTACGAAGAAACCCAGCGTGCAATCGCCGACCTGATGGGAAGCCGTGGGGCGTCAACGCCGAACACCACTGAGAATCGCTCCCGGGACAGACTGCTTCGTGTTAAATCGGGTTTGCTTCACTTACTTACCGAAGTGATCCCGCAAATCGAAAATGAGCAACAACGGCATCAGGCTTATTGGTGGACCGAAGCCGTTCACGACATTGTACGTTTTGAAGAATGCGACGCGTTAAATGAACAGGGGGTGTGCAATGACTAATAAAACTGAACTGGCTCCAGTGAACGCCAAAGACTTACAGGTTATCGAGTATCGCGGGCAGCGTGTGGTGACTACTGAGCAATTGGCGTCCGGGTATGGTACTGACGTTAACAATATCAATGTCAATTTTCATCGTAACCAAGATCGTTTTATTGAAGGGAAGCATTACTTTGACATTGAGGGCGATGAACTTCGTGAAATGAAGAACTGGGTATCTTTAAGTAATACAGTTGGCAAACGAGCCCGTAGCCTGCGCCTCTGGACAGAACGCGGTGCGGCCAACCATTCGAAAATGCTGGAAACCGATCAGGCGTGGGACTACTTCAACGATTTGAGTGAATTCTACTTCACGAAGCGTGACATGCTGCCAGCGCCGACCGACCTTAGCCGTCTTGAGATCCTTCAGATGGCAATCGACTCAGAGCAGGGGCGCTTGGCTGAAAAGCAACGAGCCGATCATGCCGAACGGACCAAAGGCCAGATCAGCCGCAAGCGCGAAGCTCAGGCACTGGGAAAACTGGGTGCCGTAACCCGCAAATGCAATGTCCTTTCGGAACGTCTCGGTGAAAGCACCAAACACGCGACAGTGACCGCAGTTCTCAATGCCACCGGCACTGACTATAAGTGGGCTCCGCTGCGTAAGTGGTGCCGCGCCAATAATATGGAAGCTAAATTGGTCGCCGATGATCGTTGGGGAAGTGTCAAATCATGGCCCGCTGAAGCGTGGCTGGCGGAGTACGGCGTCAATCTGCATAAGCTGTTCGGAGGTAAGGCATGAGCCATATCGAGAATATTTTAACCCGCAGCGATATGCATAAAGAAGAAACCGCATCGCTGAAGCACATCCGTATGCACTCAGAGGCGGCTTATGAAGGCTTGATTTCTGGCTTGGGTGCCATTGGCAATATCGCATTTTGGGCTTGTGACAATAAGAACTATAGCGATGATATGGCGCGTTCTGACTTATGCGCTCTCGGTGAAATGCTGATGTATGTTCCCGGCATTACGGCTGCACTGAAATTTAATGCAGAAGAGGCCGATTTTAATATCAAGGAACGTGAGCAAAAGAATAAACGCTAACGCCAAATATTAATTAGTCCCTCTCAATAAATTTAATACCGACTCTGGTCGGGGGATCCCCTCGGCCTGAATTCGGGAGGAGCATTATATGACTCACCAACTTGAATTAAATCGTAAGCATATTGCCGGGGCATTTGTTGAGTACTGCAAGCGCCGCAGCGGTGGACACCCTGTGTGCACGGTGAAAGTAAAACGCAAGCAGGTCATCCTCGGCGAACTGAGCACCGACGCCGTGTGCCGTTGCCTTAAAGACTGTTTCGAGGCGCAGTGCCACAAAGAATACGGGCAGGCCAGCAGCATTGAACTCCTGACTTCTACTTATTCCAGCATGACAAATAAGGACAACAGCAAGCTGACAGAGGAAGGAATTGAGTTCATGGCGGACATTATGAGCAATGCCGTCGAAATAGCGCTGAAGGATCCAAAGAATAATTCTCTCGGACTGGAGATGTATTAATGACAGCCAGCTTAATTATCCGCGATGTAATACGTTCAGCGTCCGGCCGCTGGAGAGAGATTTACGAGTCATTGGGCATTGATGTACCGCGAACAGCGGGTGTTCATGGTCCGTGTCCGGCCTGTGGCGGCAAAGACCGGTTCCGGTTTGATGACCAGGAAGGACGGGGAACGCATTTCTGTAATCAGTGCGGTGCCGGGGATGGTCTGGATCTGATCACAAAGGCGAAGACCTGTTCTGCATCTGAAGCGGCGGTGTTGGTGGCTGATGTACTTTCTCTGCCTATGAAGACCATGCCCGTTGTCACTAAAACGGTGACGCCTGATGTCACTGCAAAAGTGACAAAACTGCTTAAAGACTGTTCGCCCGGCGACTCAGCTTACTTTGCCAAAAAGGGGCTTCCAAGCCCCTTCGATGCCCTTTTGGATGATGGCTCAATGGTGATCACGCTTCGCGATATGTACGGTGCGGTTGCCGGTGCACAGGTCATCAAGCCGTCTGGCGAAAAGAGACTGCTGGCGGGCACAAGAAAGAAAGGGTCTTTTGTCGCACCCTCACCACTTCCTGAACAGGTGGAAACGGTGGTGATCGCGGAAGGTTACGCCACCAGCGTTACGACCGGATTGCTGATGCCTGATGCGATGATTGTCGCCGCGATTGACGCCGGTAATCTTCTTCCGGTCGCGCAGTTGTTCCGTGAAAAATACCCTGAGGCGCGGATCATTATTGCCGGTGACAACGACTGGCACGCACCTGATGAAGTCGATGAGCAGGGTAATCCCAAAGTGAACACCGGCAAGATCGCTGCTGAAAAGTCCGCCAGTACTATTGATGGGTGGGTGACTTTGCCGCCGGGCGACGTTAAATCCGACTGGGACGATCACCGCCAGCAATATGGAGTTGAAGCAACTAAAGCGCAGTTTACCAGTGGTCTGTATCAGCCAAATGGGGGAACAGTGAAAGCATCACTTACCGTGATTGAGGGTGGCAAACGACCCGCGAAGAATGACCTCAAGCCCTATGTTGACGGGCGTCGCGGCGGGTTGTACTGGATTGAGCCGAAGCTGGATAAGGACAGTGGCGAAGTTAACGAGAAGGAAGCGTGGCTTTCCTCTTATACGGAAGTCGTTGGTGTTGGAGAGGATGATTCTGAGCGTTACCTCATCCTTGCCTGGACGCCGGAAGGCAGTGACAGACAGCGAACCGAAGCCATTCCTTTGCGTGATATTGGCGAGCGTGAAGGGTGGGCAAAACTCAAAGCTGGCGGAATGCTGATCACTTCGAAAAGCACACTGAAGGCCATTCTTGCCGATCACTTGCAGCGTAGCGGTAAGCGTGAAATGTGGGCAATTGCCAGCGCCAGTGGGTGGCAGTGCGGCGCTTATATCATGCCGGACGGTGAGGTATTGGGTAACCCGGAGAAACCGGTGCTGTTCAATGGGCGTTCTGCCGCAGCGCGGGGATATACGGTCAAAGGAACTGTAGGTAGCTGGCGCAGTAGCGTTGCCAAACTCGCACAGGGGAATCCTTCCATGATGTTGGGTATTGCCTGTGCACTGGCGGCCCCGCTGATTGGTATCGCTGGCGCTGATGGATTCGGTGTCCACCTGTTCGGCGGTTCATCCGCGGGTAAAACCACGACCGGTAACGCGGCCAGCACTGTTTATGGTGAACCTGATGCGCTCAAGCTGACGTGGTACTCGACGGCGCTGGGGCTGGTTAACGAGGCGGCGGCACACAATGATGGTTTTATGCCGCTGGATGAAATCGGTCAGGGGAGTAACCGTCGTGCGGTGGCCGATGCTGCTTATGCATTGTTTAACGGTGTCGGGAAAATTCAGGGAGCCAAAGAAGGTGGCAATCGTGATGTTAAGCGCTGGCGGGCGATGGCCTTCAGTACGGGTGAAATTGATATGGAAAGCTACATCCGCGCTGACGGCGGCAAGATAAATGCGGGTCAGCTGGTGCGCCTGCTGAACGTGCCGATCACCAAAGCAACCGAGTATCACGGTTATGCCGATGGTAAGACCCATGCTGATGCTATGCGTGACGCGTGTAAGCAGAACTATGGTGCCGTCGGGCGTGAATGGATTAACTATCTTGCGAGCCAGAAAAAGGCCGCTGTCGATTCCGTTCGTACTGCTGAGCGCCGTTGGCTGGGGCTGCTGCCCGATGAGGCCAGCGAGCAGGTTCGCCGTGTTGCCTCTCGCTTTGCCGTTTTGGAAGGCGCATTGCTGCTTTCCCAGAAACTTACCGGATGGAGCGAACAGGAAAGTCGTGATGCCCTGCAGCACAGCTTCAATGCCTGGGTAAATGAGTTTGGTATGGGCAACCGCGAGTCCAAGGCGTGGGTTGAACAGGCCGAGTCATTTCTTCAGCGCTTTGGCTACAGCCGCTATTTGCCTCACCCACATACTGATCCGCGTGATTTGCCGATCCGTGACCTTGCCGGGTACCGGGAGGAAAGGGAGGGCGTTGAAACCCTGGTGTTCCATACCTTTCCCTCGGTGTTTCGGGACGAGATCGCCGCCGGTGCTAACCCCGTTGCTTTTGCTCAGGTGCTGGCTGATGCGGGAATGTTGGATAAGCCGGCCAAAGGGACAACCAAAAAGACGCTCAGAATTGACGGTAAGCAGCCCCGTTTCGTGGTTCTGATGATGCCAGATGATACAGAGGAGTAACTCTGATGACAGCACATATTGCAGCACATGGCCGACTGGTGGCCGATATCCAGACCAAGACAACCAGCGGCGGATCCTCTATGGCACTCGGGCGGATGGCGGTTTCTCTGCCGTGCCGTGATGCGGAAGACGGGCAGTTAACTTTCTGGCTGGCGGTTACAGCCTTCGGAAAGCAGGCTGACTTTCTGGCGAAACATAGCAAGGGTGACCTTATCAGTGTCTCTGGAACGATGAACATCAGCCAGTGGACGGGCGGTGATGGTCAGTTGAACACCGGGTATCAGGTATTGGCTGATTCGGTTATCAGCGCCAGAACGGTACGCAGCGGCGGCAAACGTCCGTAATGAATATGGCGGCCAGAGTGCCGCCTTTAACCATCTGAATACAGGGTGTTCAAATGACTCAAGAACAGAAAGACGAAGTCCTGCGCCTCAAACGTCAGGGAAAGGGCTATAAAACGATTTCCAAACTCACCGGTATCAATATCAATACGGTTAAAACGACCTGTCGCCGCTCAGGGCTGTTTCGGGATAATCCTGAACACAGGGTGCTCTTTACTATCCCGGAACAAAAATACAGTACTGCCGTTGCGATCCCCAAGCCATTACCGCCTCAGCGTTCTGTCACCGGCGACAAACAAACCGACGCTTATCTGTGGGTACTGGAAGTTATTAAGACTGGTGAACCCGCCCATATTGCAGCAGCGGAGGATGCGTTGAAAAAACTGACCATAACGCCTAAGCAGGCCCAGGCTAATTATACGCATTATCTCCAGAGTAAAGGCGCTGGCTGGACGTCAGTATTTTCCACAATGTGGATGGATAACCCACAGCATTATATTGATAACGCCAAAAGTCAGTATCAGAGAGCCGCTGAGGTGCGCGGCGTATTCGGAAGCTGCGAAGACCTCCTTTCGAAACTTACTGAACCGGAGCAACGGCTGGAAGATGCCATTGGCTGGATTTACGAGTCGGGATGTTTTGGCTGGACCGATGATGAACGTAAGTGCGGCAGAGTCGAAGGCCAGCGGGTTTTTGACATGTGGGACATGCGGCGTGACGAGGCATTCAAGACGATGGATAAAATATTACCTCAGCCCCACACCTTGTCCGATGTCGTCAGGGAGTTTAATTACTGGGACTGGTTATATCAGATGCGCAGTACGGCACGTAAAGAGGTTGATCCGGATGGTTACGACGACGGTGAAGGGCCGATATCTGACAGGGAAACGTGGCTGGATAAAAAACTGGAGACCATTCGTCCACGTGACCAAAAAGAGGCGTTGGAAGTTTTGAAGTGGTATCTGCAAAGCGACAGGCATCAGGACAGTGTGGGGGCCGACAGCGATGAGGTTTATCTCAACCTGATAGGCATACATGAAGTGGCGTAATTACTGGTTGTTTTGGTATTTCAAAATACGCAATGAAATCGAATCATGTTGCGTTTTATGCAATAATAAATACATCAAAAACAGCCTCCCGGTGGTCGACTGATGAAACTCGAAAATGCACTGAAGCAGTTCAACCCTAAAACGCAGGCGTTTACCAATGTTCCGCCAGCGACAGCCTCAGACTCTCTGACGGGGCCAGATCTCGCCGCCAGTCTTGGAATGGCAGAGGCGGAGGCAGAATTCGGGATGGGCGCTTTCCTCGGCAAAAATGGCATCAGCGAAGAAGACGGGAAACGCACAATTGCACGCCTCGCATTATTTGCGATAAAGAACGCCGGTAAGCACGTTGGTAAAGCAGCTGGCCGCCGGATGGCGCATTGCATGGTGATCCTCGCGAAGATGGCCTATGCCGAGTATTGCAAGTCGGCGGGGAGTGCCAGCACCTGCACTGATTGTGCTGGCGCCGGGTTCAAGTTGGTCGAACGCGAAGTTGTGAAATATGCTGGTTACGTTGGCGCTGATGGTGAGATGAAGATTCCGGAGGTAACTGAAACCCAGACCGTGAGAGAGCTGTGTCAACCGTGCAACGGGAAGGGGACAATCTCACAGCGCTGCCGCTGCAACGGTACCGGCCGCGTGCGTGACCTGGAGAAATCCAGCCTGCTCGGCGCACCGGTCGATAAGACTTGTGATCGGTGCGCTGGCAGGGGATTCAAACGGACACCCGGCACAACGGCGTATAAAGCGATTACGGCACTGCTTCCTGACCTGCAAGAAAGGACATGGAATCGTAACTGGCGTCCGCTGTATGAGTCGCTGGTGACCAAATGCGAG